>CAMWKC010000005.1 GCA_947174735.1 uncultured Porphyromonadaceae bacterium | reverse complement strand
TATTATAGCCGTCTATATTAATCATAACCTGTCTGAAATTTATTTATGTTTTTGTCCGGAAGTACGTAGATAGTCTGTTTCGGCCTTAATTTTATCATGAAGCAACTCATCATATCCGTTTTTAATGCCTTTAAATTCACCGATAGAGAAATTTCTTACACTGACATCTTTAAGAGATAACAAGTTGTCGGAGGCGGAAGCTGGCGAAAACTGATTTTCAGCTAATTTAAAAAGACATTCCACAATACGCTTCATATCTGTCTCACCGTAAGTCCGGACGTTCAAAACAGCTGTCCGAAGTTCTTCTATAAACTTTTCCGGAATATATTTTCCGGAATTGTCAGCATTTCCGTACCAATATTTTCTATAGTATGAAAACATTGCATCTTTTACGATACCTTCTATATCCGCACCTGTCATAAACTTACCATTCGTACCACAGAACTCTACAAGTTCAGTAAGGTATTTCTCAAGGTCAGAAGTATTGTTAAGAAGAGTATCAAATGGTTTTGATTTGCCGTTAAAACGGGAAATAATTCCTTTGAAGATTTCAATACAATCCTGTTTTGAAGGCATAAAAGTATAGAACTTCTGGTCAAAGCGACCGCGTCTCAGAAACTCCGGGGGTAAAGCGGATATGTCGTTTGCAGTAGCAAAGATGAAACAGGCTTCTTTTTTCTCCTGCATCCATGTAAGAAACTGTCCGAACAGTCTTTTTCCCTGTCCGCCGTCAGAGTCACCGGAAGAAGAAGCCGAGGAAAAGGCTTTTTCTATTTCATCTATCCATAATACACAAGGTGACATTGATTCAGCCAGTCTCAGCACTTTTCTCATATTACCCTCACTTTCACCGGAGTATTTTCCAAGAACACTACCCATATCAAACTGAAGTATAGGCAAATCAAACACCATAGCTATTTGGTTGGCTAAAGCAGATTTACCGGTGCCGGGAATACCGCTCACCAATATACCTTTAGGAGTGGATAAATTCCACTGTGTTTCGGCTTTAATCGGATCTCTGAATAATTCCGCTCTGCTGACAAGCCATTCTGTAAGCTGATCAAGACCTGAGACATGAGCTTTTTTATCTACATACTTTAGCTTTAACAGACCCTCTTTTTTCAGCATCTGTTCTTTTACAGTACGAATCAGCTTTATGCCGTCTTCTTCACACTTAATGGTAAATAGACCCTGACAATGAAGGTAAAGACGGTTTAGTATATCTTTAATTTTACGGATATTAAAGCCACGTAGATTCACTATCAGAGGCTGAAGTAAATTATCATACGGGATTTCACCTTTTTCTTTTGCAAAATCTACGATAATTTCACGAATCTCCTCATCTTTCAGTTTAGGTACTTCAATCAGTTCTATATATGGTTCCAGACCCTTAGGAATCTGTACTGACGGAGACTGAAGTATTATCACACACTTCCGAATGTCGTCATCTTCATTTGAATTAATCACTGAGGTCACATGACTGATTAAAGCATTTTCCGCCGATGCATCACAGAAAAAATTTCTGACTCCGAGTATATATCTGACATTTCTGTCATTTTTAATGATAGGTTTGATACCCTTCACCACAAACGTGGAATCGGCTCTGCCGAAAGATTTATTCTGTCTTTGCGAGTTTCCTATCCAGAAAAAAGATGCCGGAAGTTTCTGGTTGGTTACAAAGATATTAGTAGGTCTCGTACCGATATCTACAGCTTTTTCTTTAAAACGGAACCACTGAGGTAGCTCACCTTCGAAATTTAAATGCCAGTATTCCGTCAGCTTCTGTGTATGCAGTAGGTCATCGATTATACCCATGTCATCTGATTCTATGTACAGAATCGGAATACCGGCATGAATCGCGGTTCTACATCTGTTTACTATTTCATCTATCTGTTTCATAAATAAAAATTTTAGAAATAAATAGAAACTACATCCACTGCTTTGTCTATAACAGGCGACAGAGTCTGTATTATCTGAGATGAGACGTTATCCCGGACTTCCGCAGACATCGGGGCGTTTCTGATAGCTTCGGTGATTTTATTAATATTTTCTTCTTTATTATCCTCAAACTTCTTCAGCGCTTTTTGCCTTTTATTTTTCGATAATGTCTGATTTTCAACGAACATTTTATCCAACTGCTTGCTTACCGCTTCCATATTGACCATTCCGAGGGTAAATATAGTTAATAAAAGAGCGCCCGTAAGAATACAAACGGCAAGAATAACTTTAAGAACCCCCATCAATACATTTTCCAGATTTATTGCCTGTAGCAGAGAACTTCTGAATTTTATTTGATTGGAAGATACTTCCCTGACTACATTAGCCCATTCATTATCTCTGATTTTAAACGGCGTGATATTCTGGGCCTTAATCTTACCGGGAAACGTAGCTGAGAAAACTTCATTGACTGTATTTACAATCAGAGCACGGACACCTGTATCATCATTATTATTCAGATACTCTGTAATTGACTCTTTAATTGTCCTTTGTATAAGTTGTGCTCTTGCTCTGCCTTCCGGGGTAGAAGAATCCAGAAAAGAATTTTCCACATTTTTAACAAACTCTGTCAGAGTGATATTATCACCGTTATCTACCCAAGCTGACAATTGACCCAAAGCGTATTCGTATACAATTGGCGACAATTTATTTGCCATTATAGCTTTCAGGGTAGGAAAATCAGCTTTGATTGCTTCTCCGATACGTTCTTTTACAGTGGAAATCAGCTCAAGTGCTTTTAAATCTGTATAAGCTGCCCATGCCAGTCCTCTTGACACACAGTAAGATGGTTCCGCATCAACGACTACGTGCGCGTTTGGAAATAATTCACAGACAGTACTTTTGATAAACTGCATTTTGGAAGCACCTCCGGTCAGCAATATTACTCCCTTGAATTCATTAGGTGCGACTCCCATAGCTTCACAGAGCGTATTAACGTTTTTCTCTGTAAAATTTCTATGTAACTCCACCCAGCTTCCTTTAGCGAGCGAATGTTTTTCACTTGTATAAGACTGAGGAGAATGGTGGGTAATACCGGTCATGAAATCCTCGGATATCCGCGACATGGCACAGTCGCCATCGGTCCATTCCATAAATATCCTCGGCTTACTTACAGGATTTGTAAAAAACGCTTCCTTCGCAGTTCTGATAAGCAACAATTGTGACCGGAAATCCGACAGATCAAATCTGGTCTTATTATTCTGCTCCAACAGAGTCTTTAACATGGTGCGTTCTATTTTATTAGCTCCTAACGGCACACTGTCGTCTGTCTGCTGGTTGGTCAGGAAATTAATCAAGGTAATATCAAATGTACTTGATCCGTGATCCATAACTACGACACCATCCTGTATATGCTTGCCTACCAGTTCACCCTGTTCCTTATAGACTTTAATAAGGGAGGCCCGTGACTCCGGCATTATAATCACTTTCAGACATAAGTCCAGACCCTCAAGACTCTCTCTGATTATCTCGGCATACATTGAGTCCGCATCGTTTTCCAGCCATTCCGGTCCGGAGGGACAACCGACCACTAACAAGCCTTCACCGCTGAATTTATTCGGATTGTTTTTGTAAATATTCTCAAGACTCGTCCGAAGCATCAGTTGCATCAGTTGCTTTTTGGAAATGCTATCACCTTCGTAAAGCTCCCCTTCATGCAACCTTTTAGGAGTCACTTTAAAATTAATATATAAGTTACCCTGGGTATTCGCCAGACTTGACATCACTCCTAAGGTACCGATATGAATAGTGCCGTTTTTTTCAGTAAACAGTGCACTTAATATTTTATGACTTTCATTTATATCAAATTTCAGGTCTTCCGGTTTTATAAAACCATCTTCTTTAAGATTCCAATAAGCGGCAGCTATTTCACCGTCACCTAAATCAAAACCTATTATATAGGAATATTTACCATCACGCACATCTTGTGCAGTGACTCCGAATCTTGTAAAGTCCAGTAATGCCATGATGTTATTTTAAATCAATATTACCTTCCGCATCTGTTTTTAATTCTCTCTTCGAAGTGGTCTGAGCTCCTTTCCGGATTATAAGCTCACGTAAGTCGGGACGCAATTCATCAATATCAAGTCTGAGTGACGGATGCATCTGGCCTTTTAGCATAATCATTCCCTGAGCAGGATCTTTCTTCATGGTATCCATAAACAGAAAAGCATTATAGGGATTCAGTCCCCGTTTATTGATAAGTTCTTCCCATGATATACCTTCACATTCAAGATGAGGAGTTACATCGTCATTAAACCAATTAGCAAACGAGATTTTAATCTCATCCAAAGCATTCATAAGGCGCCATACGGTATGCAGAACTTCAGTTTCCGAATAACGGTAGGCCTGTCTGAGACTCTTTCGCAAAGAAGCGAAATTCACAAGTATCTTTGTGCTGTTTCTGTTAATCATAACTTAAAAATCTTTCATTGATAATTCGGCTATCTGACGTGCGTCAGCTTCCAGTATCTGTTGCTGATAATAGGCAAAGTCCACATAACCCGGAATGTAGTTTAAAAAATTGAGTGCCCATAGATACCGCTGTTCGTCAGTGCCGTAATTACAGGAACTGTCACTCACAGCCTTATATTGCAGCGCATGTCTCATTTCGTGGAATATGGTATCTACCATTTCCCGGAGAATCATAGGGTCATCTAAACTGAGCAAATCGAAGTTAAACCGAATCGAATGTGTCTCACGAAGATAATATCCGTATGTACCGGAACCTATTTCGTCAGTATGAAGAAAAGCAATATTAGTTATATTTACTCCGTAAACACTGTTCAATTCCAGAATAAGTTTCTGAAACAAATCAGCTCTTTCCGTAGGTGTCATTACTTTCAGTCTGTCTTCAATACCTTGCGGAAAATTAGATTTCATGATTTCACGACATTTTTCAATAAGAATATGGTCGTCTTCGGTCAGCTCAGGCTTAACGCGGAATTCCTTAGTTTTCTTTCCGAGTTTCCAATGCTTCCACTGGCCAATGCCCCATACGACACCTTCATAAGCCAGATAACCTCCGATAACAAGTAGCTCAGTCGTAATGATCATAGTTTATAGGATTTATTATTTATATTCTATACGAACAATTTTATAAATCGGGACAAATTAAGTTTCATAAATTGTCCCTATAATTTAAATTCCATTGCCGAGGCCAGTTTTTCCACAGCTCTCTGGCGAGCTTTCTTGACCGTGTCCTCTTTCATACTTAATTGTTCAGCGATACTTTTATTTATCTGTACTTCTGACATGGAGGGATTCCCGATTTTACTAAGTAAGTACGTCAGCATTATATAACGGTCTCTAAGCGATATGGATTCACATTTATACAATGCCTTCAATAAAGATTCATAACATTCAGAATAATCTTCAGTAACATTATCATCTGTTTTAAGGGTTGAGAAATCGTCTATAGGCTGTTCTAAAGCCGAAGTCTTTTGTTTAGCTCTGAAATTATCCGTGATGTAACCTCTGAGAGACTGCTTTAAATACGGAGGCAACTCAAAGTTAAAGTCGAAAGTCCTTAGCTTTTTTCCCCCGGCTTTAGTCGGCTTTGTCAAATCATCATAGAAATCCACCAAACATTCGGTAATCGTACTTGGGTCAGTAGTATCCAGCATTTTGGCAATTATCTTTTTCAAAGAATCACCATTTATCTCAAAAATAAGACGATACAAACTATCCATATTATCATTATAAAGATAGTCTTTTAAAAGTTCTTTATCTATAGAAAGTCGTGTCATCAATTTATCTTATTATATTCAGTTGAGTAAGTAATGCTTCCGGGTCTTTGCATCCTATTACATAGTGACGTCCGTCATACATAGTGATAACCAGACATTGAAGACAATCGCCGTAGCAGGCATGATAAATACCGAACTGAGACGAGCGATAACGTCCCCAGTACCCCATAAATCCATAGCTACACAGTAGCGGACGGTCAGCAGCAATTTGCTCTTCGTAATAACGTTCTATTTTCTCTATCTTTGCAAATGGAAGACGGCGAAACCAATTGGTACTGTTTATATAAATACTGTTATCATCTAATTTTATACTGCGTGGTGCCATAAAGAAAGCTATTTCAGTAATGATACATAGCAATACCAACGGTACCCAAAGCAGCGGAGAAGGCCATGTCGCAATTACCGACTTCAAATGTAAGCCATTATCACTGATAACAAGCAATCTCATCTGAAACAAGCAAGCTATAACTAAGGCTATCTCTACAATCAGTACCATACACGTAACTATTGAAGCTCTGCGGTCATAAGACACCGATAAAGCCTCCCGTCTTTTATACTTATCAACCAAAACTGTAAATACACTCATATTCTCTATTATCAAAAATAATTTTTAAGTGAACAGTCAGCTAATTTATATTTTCAATTTAACCAGTTCATAGCGTATACCTTTTTGCAAATTTAAATAAAAATTACGAGCTTTCCATGCAGGTAACATAAAGAAAATTACATACAAATGTAATTCATTTTTAAGAAATCGAATTGTATAGATAAAAATTTATCCGCTGTCACAAAGTAACAGCGGATAAATTCAGATTAGATTATCCTGGTCAATGATACATCTTTCTAAGAAAGGATTAGCGTACAGCCACCTTGCAAGTTTTACCGTTGAGAGTCACGATGTAGACACCGGCAGGAAGTCGAAGAGAATTACCCTTTACACCGTTAGTGACACAGCGGCCGTCGATGGTGTAAACATTAGCCTTGGAAGCATTAACACGGAAGTTAAGTGCGCCTTTGGTACCGTAGACAAATACCTCTTCCTTAGAAACGGAAAGCTTGTTAACATCTGTAAGCTCAGAAATATTGACAGAGCAGGCGTTCTCGATAGCACCGTTATTCTTGTTGATAACCATAGCTACCACACGTGCATTTTTCGGCTCAGTTACATCATCAAGTGTGATTTCAGTTTCATAAGTATACTTCTGGCCCTGTTCAACTGATGCAGGAAGACTACCTTCTATACCCATTGGCTTCGAACAGTTACGGGCAACATCGTTAAATGTCAGCAATACGATAGGATCCATATTCTCGAAACCATAACAATCGTATCCGGCACCTGAACAATAATTCTGCTGAGGATAAGGACCGACACCGTTCTCAACAACAGTATAGCCTATCTGATAATTTGTGTTTCCTTCAGTATCACCGAACTCCGTAACAGTTGAAAGCTTGATAACATTATCAGACTCACCAGCCTCTATAGTAGCTGAAATAGTAGCGTAAGCAGGAATGTTACGTATCCAGTTAAATTCATCTTCAAGTTCTTCTGGAGCCGGATACACGTCGTTACCCATAT
Organism: uncultured Porphyromonadaceae bacterium; assembly: GCA_947174735.1. Lineage (GTDB taxonomy): Bacteria > Bacteroidota > Bacteroidia > Bacteroidales > Muribaculaceae > Lepagella. The sequence continues at coordinate 16,535 of CAMWKC010000005.1, read as the reverse complement.
CACGGTTTACGTATGCTGAGGGATAGCCACTTACATAAGTACCAAACTCTTCATAGGCCTGACCTTCTCCTGTAACACCCATCTGAGCGTCGTTATGGACAGCGATACCGATGAATCCAAGATCAGAGTAGTGCTCTGACATGTATTCCATACCCGCATAACCGTAGACACACCATCCGCACCATGTTCCGGTAGCCTCCTCAAAGACATTATTCTTTGGATAGCCATCTTCAATACAGAGCAGTGTGCCACTCATCGGAGCTTCATGCTCAGCAAGTTTCTCTCCGTTAAGAGCCGAGATATAGAGTTCATAGGATATATTATTTCCCTTAGTATCACATACAAACTCCATTGATAGGACATCACTTATAGCATTATACTCAAGAGGAGGATTGATTTCTACCGTATATGTCTGAGGAGCCATATCTTGAACTTCCAATGTATATTCAACTGAAGTTACAAGATTAGCACCATCATTACGAACCATACTGAGTATATTGAACGGTTCGCCGGGAGCGGCATACTGCGGAGCCTGATAACCTACTGTAGTTACCTTGTTTACAGGAAGCATATCGCCTGAGATACGGGCACGGATAGCGATATTACCAAAATCCTCAGCTACATCCTGCCATCTTGGATCACCATCGAAAATAAGATAGCCTTCATCATCCCAGCCGGCGTAATTTGAATATATCCAGAAGGAATATCCATTAACATCATAGCTATAGTCTGTGAGTACAGCATAGATTTCCCCGTTATTTTCCGGAATATCTATAGTGTATCCGATTATCACGGGAGTTCCGGCTTTGAGTGTATAAGGTTCGGGTAATTCGATAGTACTCCACCCAAAACCGTCTTCACCTAATTCCCCCTTTGCACTGACGAAAGGTTCATCATCGAAACTTTCGGCAAGCCACACAGTAGCTTCGCGTATAGGATTCTCATAGTTGTAATAAGCATCAACAGTGCTGGCATCAACAGGATTACCTACAGAGATTGAGCTAAGCACAGCACCGGCGAATTGGTCGGCTACTTCAGCGGGAAGTATAATAGCTCCTTTAAACTCACCGGGAGCCATAGGCAAAGCAGTCTGAATGCCTTCGCAATAGCCCCATTCCATTGAAAGTTCCTGATCGGAACCTGCACGCAGGAGAATATTATTCTGCTGACGAGTAGTCTTATTCTCAACATACGAAGCAAGAGGGTTACGGGGATTTAGGTGATTAACCTGCCGTCCGAGATGTGAGGTGGATGTCGAAAGTGCAAATGCACTTGTGACGGCAGCTGCCGTAGTAAGTGTAAGTAAAGTTCTTTTCATTAAATATAATTTAGAATTAATAAATATTAGTGAGTCAAATGTCATTATGATATTTACTCGGATTGTTTCTGGCGCAAAGGTAAATTAAATTTCTTTAAAATCAAAACATATTGTTCTTAAAATAACAATATTCTTATATTTTATTTATGACAGAGTGCCTAATTCGGGATTTATAATCAGATTTTTATGATTAACTTTGCAGCTAAGGCTGATCACCGGCTGATAGTCAGGATATGGGTCAGCTAACCTATACATATCAAGCTTATACATAATCTCATGCGTATAGATATAATCACCGTGATGCCGGAGATGCTTGAATCTCCGCTTAACTGTTCAATACTGAAACGAGCCCAGGATAAAGGACTTGTAGAGATACACGTACACAATCTGCGTGACTACACCACTAATAAGCACCGTAAGGTAGATGACTATCCTTTCGGAGGTGAGGCAGGCATGGTGATGCAGATACAGCCTGTTGACGCGTGTATATCTCGTCTGAAGGCAGAACGTGACTATGATGAGGTTATATTTACCAGTCCTGACGGCGAAACACTGACCCAGCCGATAGCTAACCGTCTCTCAATGGCACGTAATCTGATTATACTCTGTGGTCACTATAAGGGAATAGATTATCGTATACGCGAACATCTCGTTACCAGAGAGATTTCGATAGGTGACTATGTGTTGACCGGTGGTGAATTACCGGCAGCCGTCATTGCTGATGCCATTGTGCGCCTGATACCCGGTGCGATAGGCGATGAACAGTCGGCACTGTCCGATTCATTCCAGGACAATCTGTTAGCTCCTCCGGTTTATACACGCCCTGCTGAATATAATGGTTGGCGTGTGCCTGACATTCTGTTGTCAGGACATGAAGCTAAGATAGCTGAATGGCGTTATGAACAGGCACTTGAACGCACACGCCGTTTGCGTCCGGATTTGCTTGAGGAGTAACGCAGGTGTGTGACGATATTACAGGCAGTGTTTTTCAGTTCTCGCAAAAATGATATAACTTTGCACTTGCAAAAACTATCTTATTCATTTTATGGGAGGATTTTTCGGGGTCGCGGCTAAGAAAGCATGCCGTACTGACCTATTCTATGGAGTTGACTACAACTCACATCTCGGCACACGTCGTGCAGGTATGGTGACATACGATGCCGACGAACACTGTTTCTGCCGCTCCATACATAGTCTGGAGAGCACGTATTTCCGCACCAAGTTCGAGAAAGAACTTGATAAATTCAAAGGTGACATCGGTATAGGTATCATCAGTGACACTGACCCGCAGCCTATCGTCATACATTCGCATTTAGGGAAGTATGCTATAGTCACCGTAGCCTACATCACTAACCTCGACGAACTCGTCACAGAACTTCTGGACTCAGGTGTACATTTCGGTGAATTGAGTCAGGGACGTACTAATCAGACCGAGTTAGTGGCACTGTTGATAAACCGTGGTCGTGACTTTACAGAAGGCATACGTAACGTCTACGCCAAAATCAAGGGGTCATGCTCGATGCTGATACTTACCGAGCATAGTATCATTGCCGCACGTGACAAACTCGGCCGTACACCTATTGTACTCGGTCAGAAGAAGGGAGCTATAGCAGCTACATCCGAGACTACTGCTTTCCCGAATCTCGGCTACAAGATAATGCGTGACCTCGGACCTGGCGAGATAGTTGAATTTACCGCCGACGGAGTCAATGTACTCAGCGAACCGCTTGAAGAAATGCAGATATGTTCGTTTCTATGGGTATATTACGGTTTCCCCACCTCTTGTTATGAGGGTCGTAACGTAGAAGAGACACGTTTTGCTTCCGGTAAAGCAATGGGTGAAACCGATACAACCGAAGTAGATTGTGCCTGCGGTATTCCTGATTCCGGTATAGGTATGGCACTCGGCTATGCAGCAGGGCATAATGTACCGTATCAACGCTGTATAGCTAAGTACACTCCGACATGGCCACGTAGTTTTACTCCGAGCGACCAGTCGATGCGTGACCTCGTAGCAAAGATGAAACTTGTGCCTAACCGCGCCGTGTTGCAGGGCAAACGTGCATTGTTCTGTGATGATTCGATAGTACGCGGTACACAACTTAATGATAACGTATCGGAACTTTACGCCAACGGTGCTAAAGAAGTACACATGCGTATAGCATGTCCGCCACTTATATATGGTTGTCGGTACCTGGGTTTTACTTCATCAAAGAGCGATATGGAGCTGTTGACACGCCGCATCATCAAAGACCTTGAAGGTGATCCGGAGAAAAATCTGGAGCTTTATGCCAAGACCGGTTCGCCGCAGTATAATGCTCTTGTCGAGAAGATACGTGAGCGCTTCGGACTCACATCACTCCAGTTCAATCCTATAGAGACATTGGTAGAAAGTATAGGATTGCCTAAGTGTAAGCTTTGCACACACTGCTTTGACGGTTCATCACATTTCTAACATATACAGATAAATGACACTGCAGCGGGCTTACGGTTCAACCGTAAGCCCGCTGCAGTGTCATTAAGAATCTTAATTTACTGAAGGCGGTGTAAAGGGAGTCATGTGATAGCCAAGAGCATTAAGCTCGACTGCCATACCCATGATATAGAGCTGATGCAGAGCGGCCATGTAGCATCCGAAGGCCTCTTCTGAGCCGCCTTGCAAATGCTCACGCAATAGCATACTGTTGACACGTGATGCACACTGTGCTACCATATCCGAAATCATCTCAGCTTTTTCGCCGTCATATCCTAAAAGGTCTTTTACAACTGTATCATCAAGATTGTCATAACCGTTGCGATCACGTAATTCGTCATATAGCTCGGCGCCTGTACGGGGACCGTATTTCTCCCAGTCGATATCCCAATAATAAGCTAAGGCCATACCGATAAACATCATCCAACCGAGTGAAACCACCGGATATTGCTGAAATTCACGTGCGCCGTCAGGCAGATAGGCACTACATACCTCTTGCCACTTTTCCTCAACGTCGGGACATTCTGGCAGATGTTTATCAATAGCTTCTTTACGTACTAAGAAATCATACAGATCATCATGGACCCGCTTCTCAAACTCTTTAACTATATAATTTTCCATATTGCTTTAATCTTAAATTGAGTTATCTGTACTGACTATCTAACGCCCGGACACGTGGTTACGTTCACAGTAGAAGGTGGTATATCAAAATTGATACACCACCTTCTTTTATAAGATTTTTAGTATGAGTTTGTAACAAGTCAGTTTTCAGTAGTTGTGGAATCAGTCGATGAGGACGGTAGAGTAAAAGATACAGGCAGTGTAAAATAGCTATTCACAACTTTGCCGTTATTTTTACCCGGAGTCCAGTTGGGCATCTCGCTTACCACACGCAGTGCCTCTTTATCAAGAAGCGGAGAAATACCTCTTATAACCTCGGGAGAAGTTACTTTACCGTTTTTGTCAATTATAAACTTAACTATTACACGGCCCTGCTCACCGTTCTTCTCAGCTTCCTCGGGATACTGTATGTGTGTCTTCAAAAACTCCATCATGGCCTTCATTCCACCGGGATATTCAGCCATCTCACTTACCGCAGTATAAACTTCTTCTTCGGAAGCAGGAGTTTTTTTATTAACTTTGCTCTCTACTGATGTTGATGCATCAGTGGAGGCTTTAACCGAAACAGTAGCGAGCAACGGAGTAGCATTCACTCTCTGCAAAGCAGAAGCGACTGCGGGAATCTGTGTCACAGCGGCGCCGAGCAGCATAGCCGGTATGAGCGCCACAGCGCCGAAACGACGCGAACGGGGTGATTGTTTTTTGTACATCATAGTTACACGTTTTTTAAGTTTACTATGTCTGAGGCTGTTGGCAAGTGATTGGAAGCGCGTGCCTACAGCCTTTTTTATTAACATCATCTGATATTCCTTTATATCAGCACCGGAACGAATCACAGCTTCATCAGCCTGATATTCATGTACATTACGGAATTCATCACGCATCAGCCATGCTGCTGGATTAAACCACTGTAATATGACAACTATCTGCGCCAACAACATGTCCATCCAGTGTCGGAGTTCAAGATGGCGCAATTCATGACATATAACCGCTTCGGTATAGCTGTCATAGTCTTTCCGACTTATAACTATATAACTCATCCAGCTGAAAGGTGCTACTTCGTTACGGTCAGTTATAACAAGGGTCCAGCGTCCGAACTGCTCTTTTTCGCCATTGCTGATTATCCTGCGTAATGACATTACAGCCGATAGCGAATAAACCGTCATAACGATAATACCTGCAAGATAAATCATAATAAGAAGCCGAAGTATAATGGTACTGATCCATGCAGATGAACTATAGGCTACCGGAGAATCTATGAAACCACCTGTCACGGCACCTATCTCTATACCACCTTTTCCGGATGCGGCTGTAATATGAGGAAATATATCTATCATCATAGGTAGCACTAATGACATGATATATATACAATAGAGAGCTATACGGTTGAAGGTATGCTGACGTTCATCAGCCAATAGCCATTTATAGGCTATATAACCGAAACATAATATTACGGCTGAACTAAGTGAGTATGAAAACAGATATGACATGATAATAAGGTGTTTAGAGATAAATTATTTTTTGTCTTTGCCTTCAATCATAGCAATAATCTCTTTCAACTCATCAACCGATATCTTTTCCTCTTCGGCAAGAGCCGAAACAGCCGATTTATAGGAATTTCCGAAATAATCGCGAATCACGTCAGCTAACGAACGGGTACGAAATTCATTCTTATCAGCTACAGCAAAGAAACGATGTGTGCCACCTAATACTTCATGACTCACATAACCCTTTCCTTCAAGTATTCTTACCGTTGTGGCTATGGTATTGAAATGAGGTTTAGGCTCTGGATAAAGCTCTAACATTTCACGCACAAACAGTGGTCCGCGCTCCCATAGCATCTGCATTATCACGGCTTCCTTCTGTGTCAGAATCTGCTTTTTTCTTCCGGCTTTCATATTCTCTCAAAGTGGACTTTATAAGAAAATAAATTTAACACCACAAAGCTACAACTAATTTTTTAATTATCCAACTAATTATTTAGTTATTTTAGTTGTTACCATATAAATTTTCCTGTTGTGCAAACTAATAAGCAAATAATTCACCGATAGCTTTTGGAAAATATACCCTCCGAGATACCTACGGCAAGTTGATTCATAATATTACAGACATGCTTACTGACAGGAGATGCTGAAGTTTTATATTCACAGGGTGTTATCATTAGCAGACGCCCTTCGCTACATAAGTCATGAAGCATACCTTTGGGAGAGAATCTCGGACCGAAACCATTAGGAATAATATATATCAGACGGCCGCCATTGTCAATGGCCCAGTCACGGACTCTTTTTTCGGCTATAGAGATAAAAGGTGAGACCAGAACACCGCAATTCTGCACAGTTCTGAGCCAGTTTATTTTTAATCTACGCAAATGTTCCGGAGAATAACTGCGGCTGATTTTCACAGCTTCTATGTCATGGTCTTCCAGAAGCTGGATATTTCCGTATGCCTCATATTGATTACCTTCATGATCAGACAGACTGCAACGAATATGAAAATCCGGGTTATTCATTCGCTCCAGACGGCGGCGGGGATTATCGCTGACATATCGTAACATACGGTCCAGTTGACCATCTTTAAGAAGAAGCCGGTCATGATAACCGGTTTCAAAGACCGATTGCAACTTTATATCAAATTTATCTGTTCTCACAGATTCAAAACCTGCGTAGGCACGTGTACAAGCACTCTTCAGCCATGATATAATATCTCTGAGATGATATTCAGTCTTTTCGGTAACATAAAGTACGAAATGCACATGCTCAGGCATGATGACACGACGCATTATCTTAGTGAAAGGGAAAGCTGTTTTTATAGATGAAATGCTTTTGGCTATTATCTCTCCAAGAGGTGTCAGGACAGTACATGGAGGCCAGTCGTGATTTCCGGGGATTCCCTTCAGCGATGAGAAGCGAGGCACACCTGAGGCGGCATTCAGAGTAATCATATAAATGCTACGCCCGTAATAATCATGCCAGGGCGCACGCCGCTGACCGTTGGGAATAAGCTGGCGCTTCAAAGCCTTAGGAAAATCACCCATAAGAAAAAAGATTGGAAAAGAGTGAGACAATAAATTACTGCAAACTACTACAAAAGCTCTGCTTTTGAACTGAACCGCTTCGCGCTGACCAATTAGCCTCACCCCGGAAGAAAGGCTAAAGAGAGGCAAAAAGAAGGAACTGCTGAGGATACAGAAGATAAAAAGCCGGCAAAAGCCGAAGCACCGGACCAGCGCGAAGCGGTTCAGTTCAAAAGCGAAGCTTTTGTCTCCACCTCCGGTCTCAGTGAGTCCGAAGGCGGATATCGGTTCTGACCCGAAGAAGTCATAATGGTTAAAACAGTCTCAGGAAAAATGACATCCGGTAAAGATACTATGCCTGTTGTCAAACCAAAAGACTCCGGGGGCAGGAAGACGGGTTTCGCCTTCCTGCCCCCGGAGTAGGTTAGTTAAGCAGAAGATAGATTAGCTAAGCAGAGATATGATTATAGATGACACAGAGGAGGTTATTGCGCGGTAAGCTCTATCACTGCTGAGGTGTTGTGATGCCATGTAAAGACATCAAGACCGACTTTCATCAGATAGTCACCGGTAAAGACCCTACCGTTCTGAGCGAATGTAGATTCGGTGCGAGGCATGAGATTGATTTCCTTTACCAGATATTTCCGGTCAGGATCGAGACCCTGGAGTTTTACGGCAGGCAGTTTCTCCTGAAAGCGCGGAGCAAGATCATAGGCGAAAAGCACAGCCATCTTTCTGGATTTATCGACATATTCAACAGCAGCATGATTACTCTCGTAGGGTGATACCAGACGGTACTGGTCTCCGTCCATGACAGCGGGCTGAAGACGTTTCCAGTTGGCGACAGCCTCCTGACAGTAGGCAAGCTCATCAGCCTCAAGCTCCTGCAGACCTATATCGAATCCAAGCTTACACATGGCTGCCACATCGGTACGGAATTTCACAGAAGTGTTTTTGTTCCAGCTTGTCACATGTGCAGCCATAGCCTTTGATGGGAAGAACTGTGAGAAACCCCACTGAATGTAGATACGCTCCACAGGGTCAGTATTATCAGAGCACCAGAATTCTGTGAAATACTTCAAGGCTTCATAGTCACAACGTGCACCGCCGCCTGAACAAAGCATCATAGGCACATTGGGATACTTATCCTTGATACGTTTAAGCACATTGTATATACCGCGCACATGGTCGATATATAGCTGCCCCTGTTTATCCTTGGCGTAGGGAGAATAGATGTTGGTGATAGGGCTGTTGCAGTCCCATTTGAAGTACGCTACTTCAGGATTCTCGGTAAGAATGTTGTCAACCACTCCGTAGACATAATCCTGCACTTTAGGATTGCTCATATCGAGTACCAGCTGGTTACGGTAATAGTAAGTGTCACGGTTAGGCTGTTCGATAATCCAATCAGGGTGCTGCTCATAAAGCTCACTCTTCGGATTGACCATTTCAGGCTCAATCCAGATACCGAATTTGACGTCAGCTTCTTTTGCAGCCTCCACAAGTGCGGGTATTCCGCCGGGGAGTTTGCTGTGTGTCACTTCCCAGTCACCGAGTCCGGCGTGGTCGTCTTTACGCGGATATTTGTTTCCGAACCAGCCGTCATCAAGAAGGAACATATCAACGCCTAAATGTTTGGCTTCTTTCATAAGCTCGGCAAGAATCTCCTGATCAAAATCGAAGGCCGTGTTCTCCCAGTTATTAAGCAGAGTAAGACGGCTGCCTTCGCCATCTTTCAGTTCGTATTTGCGCGCCCAGTCATGCAGATTTCGGCTTCCCTGACTTGTACCGTTGTAACTGAGTGTAAAAATAAATTCAGGAGTGGTAAATACCTCGTCTGCTTTCAGTTCATAATTAGAGGCATAAGGATTTATACCGGGCAATACACGGAGATTACCCACATTATCCACTTCGAAGGTAAACCGGAAGTTACCCGTCCATCCAAGTGTGCCCATCAGTACCTCGCCGCTATGTTCTTTAGCCGGTCCATTGAGACCGATTTCAAAGAACGGGTGAGTGTGCATAGCCGCACGACTGCCGAGCTTAGTATCTATGACTTTCTTACCGAACTGTAGCTGCTGTGTTGACATCTGTGCCTCTTTTGCCCAGTCACTGCTGAACTCGGTTAGCCAGTACTGAGGTTCATTGAAATACAGCATGGCTGAAGCATACTGAGACAGGGTTATAGGTTTCTTTTCCTGATGAGACACTTCCGTCCATGTCTTGATAACATTCTCGGCAGGATAAGCCACATAGTTCAGGGTGACATTAACAGGATATTTATCATCACGCAGATTTATACGGGTATGCGTACCGCCGGGCACCGCCTTCTGTGAAGAGTCAACATAATAAAGATAAGTAGTCATGTTGCCGTCGGCATGGGTTATACCGAGAGCCGGCTCGAAGAAATCCTCATTGCCTGAGGTAGAATATGCTTCCCAGCCACGTGTTGATACCGAACCGTCAGATCCGGCATGTTGGCTCCATGACAGATTCTGTAAGTCTGACTCGTGTAAAAGTTTAGGACCGAGATAAGTCTGGTAAAGTCTTTTGTTAGGACCGACTTCGAGAACAAGATCGGTATTATCGGTTGCGATCCGTATGATCTTACGGTCCCCGGTCTGTGCTCCGGCCCACAGTACCGCTGCCAGAGAGAGGGCTACTGAAAACAAAGCTTTCATGATATTGCCTTTAGAATTAATTAAAATGAAAAACAATCTTTTTACCTTATATATTTTATTACCATGTACAGATTCAGAATCTGAAAGTCGCACTGAACTCAACCGTAAAGGGACGCAGATAACTGCCGCTCATATAATAGTTCTTGTACTTACCGCTCTCTTCCTTACTGAGAAGTTCGGCTCCGTTGATGGTACCGCTTGCACCCTTCTGATTAAGAAAATTTATCACTGTGCAACCGAGATCAAAGTGCTTATTGACGGTCCAGTTGATACCTCCGAAGGTCTCCCAGCGACCGTTAAAAAATAATGCGTTGGTAAGATTGGCGTAGGTCTTGCCGAAATAACGGAACGAAAGCCAGAAACGCAGCCGCTCATTAAGCTGATAGCTCGGGTCAAGTTCTATAAGCACCTGCGGAATCTCCTTAACTATATTACCGTTAGCATCAAGGTCAGGCACGCCTTCAAAAGGTGACTTGATAAAATAATTATCATAAGTCGGCTTCTGCAGCGTCAGCAAAGCATGCAGATTAAAACCCCTGAAAGGATGAAGCTCGGCTGAGGTTGTCCACCCTATAGTCTTGATACTATATATGAGCAACGTCGTCTTAGACTGTGTTGTTCCAGGTTTTGTCACATTCTGCTGGTCGATATTGTTCGACTTAGAGATATAAGTCACCATAGAGGTGAGATCCACCCAATCGTTACGGTAAGTGATACCTCCGCGTATCAGAGGTATAGTCACTTTCTTGTATTGCTCCTCGGTAGGTCCGGTACCGGCGTACTCGTTAATGCGCGGATAACGTGTGGCTACTGTTGCATCGGCGGTCAGACCGAAATGACGGTTGAAATTATATATGCCCTGTAGTGTGGCGGCATAGTTGAGTTTGTTCTTCAACACCTTATGGGGAGCTATAGTAACTGTATGGACCGTACCGTCACTGCCGGTGTACTGATGTGTATCACCGATATGAAAGCCTGAATAACGGGAATAAGGAATCTGGTCAGCACTCATACAGTAGTATTCGAGACGACCACCGAAATAAAGGTTGAACTTCGGAGTTACCTGCCAGTTGTCTGTGGCATACACAGCCAGTTTGTTTTCGTAGCCTTTGGTATATTCAGGTGAAAGTTCGTTAAATCCATAAAACTGCTCTTCAGAGCCGTCGGGCTTATGACGCACAAGAACATCGGGATATTCCGATACGGTTCCTGTCCACTGAAAAGATGATGAGTTGTAATCAAGATGATAGTACCACTCATTCAGACCTATACGGAGATCATGGTTAGCAAAACGTTTACTGAGTTCCGATGTCAGCAGAGCATTACTTACTTTACCGGCATGAAGCCATGTACGGCGTCCTTCGGCAAGACCTATATATGGTTTTGACTCTCCCGCTTTATAAAGCTGGTCGGATGCTGTGGTTTCAAAAATTGAGCTGCCTCCGAAATCACAGTAATCGGCATGCGGTGCAATCATATACTTGGCATTGACGTCAAGCTTATAATTATCGCCGAACACATAATCGAAATGAGCGGTAATGTCGTGAGCGTAATTATCGGTAAAATCACCCCAACGTCCTTTCTTCATCTTGCCATCCATAACGTCCATGTATTCAAATTCGCCGCCTATAGGTGCATAAGAGGTGGTGCCGAGAGCGAAGGCCGGGATTTCCTTCACGCTTCCGTCACCCACATAGATAAACGGAGCATTATTTATCATCGACCCGAGGGCATTGCTTTTGGAAAATTTATAAAGTATACTTATCTGACCTTTGTCAAGCAAACGTGTCAGACCGGCATGATATATCTGTGTACGGTCAGAAAAATCAGTAAACCTTATCTTGAAATAACCGGGGTCAAAATTCTGATATACACTTGCGGTATAAAGCCATTTATCTCCGATACCACCGGATATATTGAAGTCAAAATTCTGCCAGCCGAAAGTATTGGTGCGATAGTTGAAAACACCTTTGAATTCCTGCTGTCCGAAGTTCGAATAACTGTCTACCGAATAGGCTATGTTGCCTGTTTTGATAGCGGACTCCATAGGGTTCATAAGTCCTACGGTACCGAGACTGGCATCACTGCGCCAGTGCTGAGGCAGCTTATGCACTGCCGAAGAGTAGACGGCTGGCAGACCATTCTCATAGACATTTACGTCTTCGCTCGGCAGACCTATCTGTATTTCGCGTGGTCTGGTAGCATCCGATGCGTTAAGCATAACATTCCGTTTTTCACCTTTCTCAGTCGGTGCTATGCTGTCGGTAGGTTCCTGTGCCGAGACTGTCATTGGCAGGAGGGTGGCGGCGCTCAGGGCCGCAAGTTGTGTCAGTTTGGGTTTGCGTATCATGGAGATTTCGCGGTTATGTTTTTTGCAAAGTTAGATAGACTGAAAGCCCGCTGTCAATAGCCGGGAGTGGACAGGTAGTGACCAGGAAGTGAACAAAATATATATTTTATTTATAATCAAGAACTTAATTTTATGATGAAATAATATTCAGGTAGTGATGAAAGAACCGTAAATTATAGTTAACTTTGCAAGTTACCTTTAATTACCACCACATGCCGAGCCGCTTACTGACTGTTATATTAATGTATTTGGCGATAACGTGTAATGCTGTTGCCGGTGATACTGTACTACGCCGTCTTGACGATGCCATAGAACATCGTCATTCGTTTCTGCAACGCAAGGAACACAGACTCGATAGTCTCCGGATACTTGCAAATTCACAACAGGACTATAAAAAACAGCTTGAATTCTACAATAAGCTGTATGAGGAATATCTGACTTTTAATTTCGATTCGGCAATGGTCTATGTGAACAGAGCCGAACACCTGACAGAAAACAGTGACGATTATAATATTAAAGCTCAGGTCAGCATACACCGGGCGCTGTCACTGGCAACTTCCGGACACTTCAGCCATGCTATTGACATTCTTAAGAGAATTGATTCAAGGAGACTGTCTGTTAAGATAAGAGAAGAATACTATACAGCCTGTGAATGGACTTACGGTGTCTGGGCCGAATATTCGGATAAACGGACTATAGCTCCGGAATTCACCCGTAAAAGCCTTGTATATCTTGATTCGCTTGTAGAGGTTACGGATCCTGCCACTCCGGAATATGCCTACAGAACCGCCGAAATGAATCTGCGGGCACGGAATTATACCGAAGCTGAAAAAAACTATCTGTCGGCTATCAGCCGAGTCCCTGTGGACAGCCGACTGTATGCACAGGCGGCCTATGCACTTGCACTGACATATAAGGGGTTAGGTAATAAAGAAAAGTACAAGGAGTGGCTGGTAAATGCAGCCATATCTGACCAAAGCGTTCCTCTCAAGGAAAATCTCGCACTTCAGCAACTCGCTATTTATCTAAAAACCGAAGAGGGAGATCTCTGCAGGGCTAACGGATATCTGAAACTGGCCCTTGAAGATGCTATCTTTTATAATAACCGTTTGCGGATGCTTGAGATTGCAGAAAAGATTCCGAACATAGCCAATGTATATCAGGATACTATAGAGCATCAGAACTCACGTCTGAAGATATATCTGCTCATAATAATCTTGCTGATGTTCGCTCTTGGCGTAACAGTTATTTATGTGTACAGACAAAACCGGAAAGTATCAAAGACAAAAGATGCTTTCGCAGAGCTGAACGAACAACTGAAACGACTCAATAATCAACTCAGCCAGACAAATAAATCGCGGGAACAGTACGTCAGCCTGTTCATGGATTTGTGTGCTGCCTATATTGACAAACTAAACCGCTTTCCGACCGTACTGAAACTTAAAGTAAAGAATATCGGCGATCTGACTTCTGTAGCTGACCGTTATGTACGTCCTTCGGAAGCTGAGACAAGAGAAATGTTCTTTAATTTCGACACAGCTTTCTTACGCCTGTATCCTGACTTTATCACTGAATTCAATACATTATTACGTCCCGATACCCCTATTCTTCCTAAAAAGGGTGAGTTGCTGAATACCGACCTGCGGATTTATGCTCTTGTCAGAATGGGTATCACTGACAGCAATAAGATAGCTTTGTTGCTGTTTCTCTCCTCTCAGACTATCTTCAATCATCGTACCCAGGTACGTAACCGGGCCAAAAACCGTGATAACTTTGAAAAAGAAGTGACTGAGATCTGTCCTACTCTCCCGCCTGGCGCCTGAGGAAAATTATCTTATTTTATACTAAGACCTCCGGATAAACTTATCTTTCAGATACTGAAGTAGCAACTTAAAATTATAAATACTGTATAATGACTGACTTAAAAAATTTCAGCGAAGGTGTACAACATATAGGTATACCTGTTTCCGACATCGATCGGACAATAGAGTTTTACAAATCTCTTGGATTTGAGCCAGCTCTTATTACCGAGAATAAACCGGCTAACGAACATGTGGCTTTCTTACGCCTCGGTAATCTCATAATCGAGGCATACGGCAACAAAGCTACCGAAAAACGTTCGGGTGCAATCGACCATATAGCTCTTGACGTGAAAAATATCGACACTCTCTACGAGCAGATTTGTAAGGATGGCCATCGTATAGTTGAAGAAAAAGTAATGAGTCTTCCCTTCTGGGAAAACGGTGTAAAATTCTTCACTATTCTCGGTCCGGACAATGAAAAAATTGAGTTCTGCGAAAAGCTCTGAAGTGTAAAAAGCGTCCCGAATACTCTTACCATTGTAAGAATAGCCGGGACGCATTTTATTAAAATGGTACAGGAGATTCAAAACAGTAACGTTGGCCATCTATCGGGAAGGTGAATTCCAACCTTTGAGCATGGAGGTGAAGACGTTCAGAACCGTCACCTGCATTTTTGCCATAGAGACGATCGCCTGCAATTGGTATACCTAATCCCATTTCTGAGGCTGCATGCACTCGTAATTGATGAGTACGTCCTGTGAGCGGACGAAACATTATCCGACTGCGTCCTGTAGAAATACCTATAAATTCGTAATCTGTTACTGCTGCCTTGCCATTATCAAAGTCTATACGCTGACGGGGACGATCAAGCCAATCAGGAGAAAGTGGCAACTCTATACGGCCTTGCTGAGGTATATTATATGATTCGTAATTACCTTCCAACTCAGCTATATATGTTTTCTTTATTCTCCTCGTAGCAAAAAGAGACTGTATTACTTTAAATGGAAGTTGTCCGAAAGCAGCTATGAGCAACCCTGATGTATCTTGGTCAAGACGATGTACCAATTTCACAGGCCGGTCGGATCCATATTTGTCTTCAAGCCATTGTTGTACTGAAATCGCTTTGCTCTTACCAGGCACAGATAACATTCCGCCGGGTTTATTGACTACGCAAAACCACTGGTTTTCGTAAATAATTTCCGGATTATGAACAGTCGCTGACAGGCAATTGCTATCGAGCGGTGGCTCTATACAGAGTCCCTGAAGCATCCAGCTGAGCACAGGAAGGCACTTACCACGGCATGCCGGATAATGTTTGCCGTGTATCCGCACTTCTCCTCCTTTGGGTTTCCCATACCAATATTCAGCCATTGCTATAGGACGCCAGCCTTGTAAATAAGCAGCCTGTAACAATTTCGGAGCACAACATTCGCCGGCACCGGATGGCGGAATTTTCATAGAAGTTTCTGCAAAAATCTCACTCAGACTCTTACTTTCACCTTGTGCATTAAGAAGTCTGAAATTAGAGAATAACCAATTTTGTAAGGCTTCAGAATCGACATGCCGCACTTTCTTCAGAGAGTCAAGATGAGCCTGTGCCTCCTTCAGTCTGATTGCAAAGGGTTCAAGATCAGAAGCCGCTCTCTTTTTAAGACGGTGAAGCTCATCTTTCTCAAATTGACTCTGGCGTATCATGACAGCCAATTCATTCTAATCTGTAACACCCGATTGCCTTTTAGCATCTCTTTCCAGCTTTGATAAACGACATCTTTCTTTATATTCTGCAACTTCAGCATTCAGCCTATCTTTAGCACACTCATAGGCATTTCTTATCTTAACTAACGCTCCTTCTTCAAATAGAGCTATCTCAATGTTCTGGCGGGAAATATCTGCTTCCTTTGTTTTGAAATAACCGTCAGGCTGAAGATAATCGAATACCGGACCCACAAATCCGTGATAATAGAAACCTCTGTCGCCTACTTGTCCGGAAAAAGCGTACAATGTATGGCTTACGCCATAAGAGTCGGTAGCAATAAGCACACCAAGCATTTTCCCGGCCTCAAGTTCACGACAGAAATTAACATCATCAGGTTTGTCACTCTTCTTTAAAGTCTCCAGTCTGACAATCAGTTTCCGAAAAGCCTCCTCACACACTACATGCGGTGTATAATCAAACGGGTTGTTCATAATCGTAATTGCTAAATTACAAAACATCTTGAATTTACAATGATTCGGTAAAAATTACTGAAGTTATTGAAAATTAGTTTAATATATTAA
>CAMWKC010000004.1 GCA_947174735.1 uncultured Porphyromonadaceae bacterium | reverse complement strand
GTATTATAGATATACTGTCGGGACGTGGGGCCGACAATATGATATGGACCAATATCATTATGAAGTCGCGTCTGCCGCAGTCTCTCACTGCGGCTATGGCCGGTGCCGGATTGGCAGTGAGCGGTCTTCTGATGCAGACAGTATTCCGCAATCCGCTGGCTGGACCATCGGTATTAGGTATCAGTTCAGGTGCAAGTCTGGGTGTTGCGTTTGTGGTGTTGCTGTCAGGTAGTATCGGTGGGGTGGCTCTGAGTAAACTCGGAGTTATCGGAGAGGTTACAATAACTTTTTCGGCTATCTTCGGTTCGTTGCTTATAATGGCACTTATAGCGTTTGTAGCCGGTAAGGTAAGAGGAAATGTAACACTGCTTATTATGGGTGTGATGATAGGTTACATAGCCAACGCTATAATAGGAGTGCTAAAATTCTTCAGTGCTGAGGAAGATATACGTGCATACGTGATATGGGGACTCGGTAGCTTTGCAAGAGTGTCAGGCGGTCAGACTATGGTATTCATTATTCTGATGTGTATACTGCTGCCCATGTCGTTCTTTCTGATAAAAACTCTTAATCTCCTCCTTCTCGGTGATTCCTATGCACGTAACTTAGGGCTTAATATTAAACGGGCTCGTTTACTTGTGATTGCCAGTTCCGGTATTTTGGTTGCAGTAGTCACAGCTTACTGCGGTCCGGTGGTTTTTCTTGGTCTCGCGGTGCCTCATATATGCCGTGGACTTTTTCAAACATCTAATCATGCTGTGATACTTCCTGCATCCATGTTAGGAGGTGCTTCGCTGGCTCTGCTGTGTAATCTTATTGCCCGGTTACCCGGGTTTGAGGGAGCCTTACCGGTTAATTCGGTAACAGCATTGATAGGTGCTCCGGTTGTGATGTGGGTACTGTTTGATAAGAGAAGGAACGAGGTATGAAAGGACAGTATAAGGAAACCATACGTGTGGATAATCTTGTGACCGGTTACAGAAGTAAGAAAGGCGACATAGTAATTACCCGCGATATAAACGCTGCTTTGTATTCCGGAGAGCTTACTTGTCTGTTAGGACCTAACGGTGCCGGAAAGTCCACCTTGCTGAAAACACTCACTGCTTTTCTGCCTCCGATTGCCGGTAGTATAACTGTTGAATCAAAATTACTTTCTGAGTATACCGATGCCGAACTGGCCAAGGTCATAGGAGTTGTGCTTACCGAACGGTTAAATATCAACAACATGACAGTAAAAGAACTGGTAGGTATGGGACGCAGTCCTTACACCGGCTTCTGGGGTAGAATGAGTGAATATGACCGTATGGTAGTAAACGAGTCTATTTCGCTGGTTAACATCGGTAATCTGCGTGACAGAATGATTCAAACCCTCAGTGACGGCGAACGGCAGAAAGTAATGATTGCCAAATCGCTTGCACAGGAAACTCCTGTGATATTTCTTGATGAGCCGACAGCTTTCCTTGATTATCCGAGTAAAGTCGAGATAATGCAACTACTTCAGCGTCTGGCACGTGAGAAAAATAAGACTGTGTTTTTGTCAACTCACGATTTGGAACTTGCCCTTCAGATTGCCGATAGAGTATGGCTTATTGATAAACCGCATGGCGTGACAATCGGTACTCCTGAAGACCTTGCTCTTAACGGAGATATGAGCCAGTATTTCCGTTGTGACGGAGTTATATTTGATATGGAAAGCGGTCTTTTCAAGATATGTCATGAGCTAAACGAGTCGGTATGTCTCAACGGTGCCGGACCTCGTTTCAATATGGTGCGTAAGGCTCTGGCTCGCCGTGGTATTTATGCCGCTCCTGACGGCAACAAGGATATAGCCATCGACACTTCCGGTGAAAATTACAATATAAATGGTTACTCTGTCACTTCCATAGCCCAATTGCTTGATATGGTTGACCGTCTTCTGACACTTAAAAAATAACGTATGAAAAGACTGCTGATAATTATAGACGGTATGGACGATGAACCTGTCGCAGTCCTCGGAGACAGAACACCTGCTCAATGTGCAGATATGGATGCTTTGGCCTTTATGCGCGAGCACGGAAGCCATCAATATGTGTGTAGTGTACCGGAAGGGGTGGAACCGGCCACTGATACGGCCCTGCTGACACAACTCGGTTATCAGGTCACTCCCGATTTCTGTTCACGTGCGTGGCTTGAAGCGTTAGGTAACGGAATAGAACCGGAACCTGTTGACTTATGTCTCCGCTGTAATCTGATAAGTCATGACGGCCGACAGCTAATTTCACATTCTGCTGCTAATCCCGGAACGGTGGAGACGAAGGCGTACGTCGAAATGTTGAGAACAATCGCTGACGAGAGATTTACGGTGTATGATACAGGAAGTTACCGTAGTCTTTTAGTGATACATAATACACCTGCTCAGATTTATTCCATACCGCCTCATAAAGTTGTCGGTTTACCACTTGATTTTCTGAAAGTAAGTGGTACAGATAAAAAAACGGTAGACACTATAAACAGATTTGTAACGGAAGCACGTTCGCTTCCCGCTGTCGGAGAGATTAACGGAATAGCGGTATGGGGAGCCGGACGGGCTTTTATCCCGGCTTTTACTATGGCCGGCGCAGTTGTGACAGCTGTGCCTGTTGTAAAAGGAATAGCAAAGGCTGTGGGTATGGAAGTAATTGAGGTCAATGGTGCCACAGGTGACGCATCAACCGATTATGAAGCTAAGCTTCAGGCTGCCATAAAAGCCTTTGATGTACATGATTTTGTGCTGCTGCATATCGAAGCTCCCGACGAAGCCTCACATGCACGTAATCCCATAGAAAAAGTCAGAATTCTGCATGACATAGACAATAGGATACTTCGTCCTTTGCTTGATATATCCATGCCGTTGCAGATTACTGTACAGGCCGATCATGCTACTTCTTCGGTTACAGGATGCCACTTAGCCATCCCTGTGGAACAGATCAGATATAATTCACACTTGATGTATAATTAATATTTTCTACAAACCTTTTTAATAAAACTTTATGCAATCAAAGATTTTCTGCACAGTGTTGACCTTTTCAGGTTGCCTGTGCGCAGGTCTGACACCTTTGCAGGCTGTCGAACATACTGACTCGGTGGTGAATCTACGTGGAGTAGAGATAGTGAGTAGTCAGGACAAGCGTGTCACCATGCTTCCATACGGAGTAGATGAGAAATTTCTGCCGGTTAATATGACCCGTGTTGACAACTCGACTCTTGAGAACCGAGGCATTGTTGATATTGTAGGTGCCACACGCTTTCTGCCTTCTGTCAAGACACGTACCACTTATGGAGGCTTTCAGGAATTTTATATCCGTGGCTTTTCCAATCAGCTTGTTGCCACTGACGGAGTTGCTGACCAACGTTCGTTTATAACCTCGATGCCGATGCACGATTTGTCGAACGTTGAAAGTGTTGAACTGTTACGTGGGCCTGCCTCGGCTCTTTATGGACAGTCTGTAGTGGGGGGTGTGCTCAATATAACCCGTCGGCAACCCACGGCTGAACGCCATCTTTACACACGTCTCGGCCTGTCGTCGTGGCACGGACGTGAGGCAATGTTCGGTATGTCAGGCAAACTTGTCGGACCGTTCAACTACTATGCATCTGCTTATACTTCCTCGACTGACGGCTGGCGTAGTAATATGGAACGTCGTCTGTCTCTCTATGGTACAATATCCGGTTGGTTTACAGCCAGGGACTTCCTACAGCTGACTTATTATTTTGCTAATGACCGTTACGGTACAGATACAGGTCTGCCGACACTCATGCCGTACAATATATATTCAACCGACGGCAAACTGTATCTTTCTCAGTTTCAGCAGTTGCCCGGCCTTAACCGAAAGGCACGTTACAACAATGAATCGGACTTTCTGATTAACCGCACCCAGGATGTACAGTTGCGTTATGAACATGTCTTCAGTCCGGCTGTCAAGCTACGTGATGTGGCTATGTTCCGCTACGATAATATAAATTATCAGAGTACTGAGTCAATGAGTTATCTCACAAGTGATGAGCCGATATACAAACATTATTATGAACGTGATGGAAAAAAGACATATATCAATCTTGATACTCTGACTAACTCATCGCCGTTAGCTTTCAATCACATAGCCTACCACTACTCAAATCAGCTCGAACTGACCGGAGATTTTTATACCGGTTCGGTAAAACATACTTACTTCGGAGGCTATGCAGTAAACTATCTTCACCGTCCGTCATTCGGAGGAGGCAAGTTTTCAGGTCCCGGTGTAGATTCACACATTCCGGTTTATCATCCGTATTCGTGTGGTGCCATGTTCGCTACGCTGTCGAGAGTATCGATTAGCGACAGACTCTCGCAGTCGGTCTATCTGTCGGATGTAGTTGATGTATGTAAGGAATTCAAGTTCATGCTTTCCGGACGTTATGATTACTATAAGTACCGTTCAGCTGTAGTACAGCTCAAGGATGGGGACCGAAACTATACTCATCCGGCCGGAAGTGATTACAGCAGTATAGTAAATCATGCCTTCTCGTATCGTGCCGGTGTGGTGTACCTGCCTGTTCAGGAGCTTTCTGTGTATGCTTCTGTAGGATCATTCTTTAAGCCCAATAATACGGTTTACAATGATAACACAGTCTATATTGATGCTGACGGCAAACGCTATTATCCCAATGACGGCGGTGAGGTCTTTTCTCCTGAAAAGGGTTATCAGGTAGAAGGCGGTATTAAATATGATTGGAATGGTTTTACCGCCAATGCCTCTTACTTCTATATCCATAAAAATAATGTGGTGACTTCCCTCGGAACTCTTGAGGAAGATAATGTTGTAAAGACCGTAAGAGGTCAGGTAGGCCGTATGCACTCGCAGGGTGTTGACGTGGATCTGAGCTATTCGTGGCGTGATTTTCTGTTCTCGGCCGGTTATGCATATACCAATGCCCGTGTAGGTAAAATAGCTCCCAACGACTATGTACAAGTTAATACAGACCGTGGTAATCATTATACTTACATACCCGAAAACCAGTTCTTCTTCACAGGTGATTATGAGGTGTCTCACGGACCTGTCAAAGGACTTGGGGCGGCTTTGTCACTGACTTATCAGGATGCTGTGTACACTAATCTGGCAAACGGCATAAAGCTGGATTCTTTCTTCCTTACTGATATAGCATTACGTTATAAGATGCACTGTGGTGTGGAATATAAAGTGGCGGTAAATAATCTTTTTAACCGTCATTATAATGTATCGTGTCTGGGTAATCAGATGATTCCCGGACAGGATATAAACTGGAAAGTAAGTGTGGGATACTCATTCTGAGAGTAGCCAATGAAGAGGATATTCAATATACTCTACAGCTGTCATAAGTGGTTCGGCATTCCGCTCGCACTCATGTTTATAGCATGGTATGTTTCGGGGGCGGTAATGCTGTACCATCCTTTTCCGCATCTGACCCCCGCCACTACACCGGTGGCGGAGGCAGATGCCTCACAGCTTATAGAGCTTTGGCAGGAAGTGCCCGACACTTTTTCAGACTGCCGTATGTCATTTTCGGGCAGACATCTTCTGATTAAGGCAGACAGGAAACTTATAGGAGGTTATACACCGACTCTTGATGACCTCCAAATCATAGAGAGCAGTTTCGGTACAGAAATTGAAAAAGTCGATACACTCAGTGATATAGATAAATGGATTCCTTTTAACAGACTGATGAAGCATCTGCCGATTTACCGGATAACAGGTATTGATAAGTCGTACACATACGTGTCTTCTCAGACCGGTGAGGTGTTACAGCATAATACGCTGAGTGGCCGACGCTGGGCATGGATAGGAGCTTTACCGCATTATGTATATATAACTCCTTTGCGTCGCGATTCTGAATTGTGGCATAATACAGTAATATGGATGTCAGGTCTGTGTACCGTTTCGGTAATATTCGGTCTTATTATTGCTGTAAGATTTCTGTTACGTACACGGCGGTTAAGAATATTTCCGCGTAAGTCGTGGCGGTGGCATTATTCCTGGGGTCTGTTTTTCGGTCTCAGTATGCTGGCTTTTATTTTCAGCGGTATGATGTCGCTTGCTAAGATTCCTGACTGGATAATGAAATCACGACCACTTCCGCATCCGTCGGCTATGATTGCTAAGAGCGATGTTGACCTTTCTCTTCTGCCTGAGACCTTCGGAGTGGTTACTATCAGTGCCAATCCTTTACCGGCTGTGAAAGTAACATCTGGCGAAGACAAATATCTGCTACCTGTCAATTACCGCACACCGCTGGATTTTTCACCCGGTAATATGGGTAAAGTTATAGCATGGCAGACCGGTGAGTCTGTGATGTCTGTAAAAAGTATAAATAACGGAGTCTTTTATGGGCAGCATGACTGTCCCGGTTATGAAGCTGAAACTGAGAATTACACTGTCTACTGGAACGTTGAGGGTTTCTATAGGGTAATGGACCGTAAAGCTAAGGCGCAGGCTATATGTTACAGAGTATTGCACACTATGAATATACCGGGCATAAACCGTGTAAAATGGCTTCATGATTTATTTCTATGGATACTTTTGCTCGGAGGAATGGTAATCGTAGCTACAGGTACGGTATTATCTGTAAAGTCTCTGTGTTGTCGGAAAAAAGTATAGTTCGATTCATTTTGACAATAATAAAAGCGTCGATAAGAAACTGTGATATGAAATCTAAAATAACAATAATAGGTATTGGTCCCGGAAGTCAGGGCGACATGACGCTACATGCTGTCGAGATACTCAGACAGGCCGACATAATAGTAGGGTATAAATACTATATACCGTTTATCTCTTCAATTCTCAAAGAAGGTGCTGAGATAGTGCAGAACGGCATGAAGCAGGAGCAGAAACGTATTGAGAAAGCTTTTGAAATAGCGGAAAGCGGACGTGATGTATGTGTCATAAGCTCAGGTGACTGCGGTATATACGGTATGGCACCTCTTGTCTATGAGATGTTGCGCCAGCGTGGTTCGGATATTGAGGTTGAGGTTATTCCGGGCATAAGTGCGTTTCAGAAAGCTGCCTCTCTTTTAGGGGCTCCTATGGGTCATGACTTCTGTGTAATATCATTAAGTGACCTTATGACTCCGTGGGCTATGATTGAAAAACGTATCAGAGCAGCAGCCGAGGCCGATTTCGTAACTGCGGTTTATAATCCTAAAAGCAACGGACGTTATTGGGAACTATATCGTCTTAAAGAAATCTTTCTTGAAATCCGTAATCCACAGACTCCCGTAGGTTATGTGCGTCAGGCCGGACGAGACGGTGAGGAAATAAAACTGACAACTCTTGAAGATTTTGATCCCGAAGATGTGGATATGTTTACGGTTGTGTTGATAGGTAATTCACAAACTTATCAGTGGAAAGACTTTATGATTACTCCGCGTGGTTATTATAAAAATGAAGAGACTTCTGAAAATGCTCCGGGACAGGCAATCATGATAGAGAGTTTCCGTACCATCGAAAAAGAAATGTCAGATCCTGATATTCCGCTTGATCTCAAATGGCCTATGCTTCATGCCATACATACCACTGCCGACTTCGATATGGAAAATATAGTCAGAGCTGACAGTAAGGCGGTAGAACGTATTTATGCAGCTCTTACTGCCGGGGGTGTACGTACCATTGTTACTGATGTGACAATGGCTGCCGCAGGTATAAGGAAAGGTGCTCTTCAGAGACTCGGTATTGAAGTGAAGTGCTACCTCAATGATTCTAAAACTACTGAACTTGCCAAAGAGCATGGTATCACAAGAACACAGGCGGGCATACGTCTTGCAGTTGCCGAACATCCGGACGCATTGTATGTGTTCGGTAACGCCCCTACCGCACTTATGGAGCTATGTACACTTATACGTCAGCATAAAGCCCGTCCCTGTGGTATTATAGCTGCTCCGGTAGGATTTGTACATGTTTGTGAGAGCAAGCACATGGTCAAACCTTTTTATGAGATACCCAAAATCATTGTTGAAGGACGCAAAGGAGGCAGTAATTTAGCTGCTACACTGGTAAACTCTATACTGTGCTGGCCTGACGCTAAATTATTAAAACCCGGAAGAGATGTCTGAGCAGCATTTTATTGTAATCGGAATTTCCGATAGTCACAATCAGTTTTTCTCTCCGGAGGTACGCCGTATAATAATGTGCGGAAAAGTATTCTCGGGCGGTAAACGTCATCATCAGATTGTCGAATCCCTGTTACCTCCGGGAGCTGAATGGATTGATGTGACGGTACCGCTTGAAAAAGTATTTATCCGGTATGCTTCTTTACCGGACGTTGTGGTGTTCGCTTCGGGTGATCCACTGTTCTACGGTTATGCCACAACACTTCAGCGCGAATTTCCAACGGCACGGATAACGGTTTATCCATCATTCAATTCTCTTCAGCTTTTGGCTCACAGACTATTGTTGCCATATAATGAAATGATTAGTGTATCTGTCACCGGACGTCCATGGAAAAATCTTGATACCGCATTAATAGAAAACCGTTCTGTCATCGGAGTACTGACCGATAAGAAGAAAACGCCTGCCGCTATAGCGCAGCGTCTTTTATACTATGGCTATGATAATTATATAATGCATGTGGGAGAGTGTCTTGGTAATGAAACAGAAAGAGTCAGAACTATGGCACTTTCCGAGGCGACTGAAAAAGATTTTGATTCTCCTAACTGCGTGATATTACAGATGACGGAACAGAGACAAAGATTTTTCGGTATTCCTGAAAATCAGTTTGCCCATCTTGAAGGTCGAAGTAATATGATAACCAAAATGCCTGTGCGTTTGGTTTCTCTCTCGATGCTTGACCTTTACAACAGGACCATAATGTGGGATATAGGTTATTGCACCGGTTCGGTATCTATAGAGGCACGGTTGCAGTTTCCTCATCTTGAAATAATATCTTTTGAACGTCGCGAAGAATCGAAGCATTTACTCGAAGAAAATTGCCGGAGATTCGGTGCGCCGGGTATTAAGGGTGTAACAGCTGACTTTATGACCTGTGACCTAAGCGGTTATCCTGCTCCGGAGGCTGTGTTCATCGGTGGGCATGGCGGTAGACTGGATGAAATGGTAGAACGTATTTACACTGTTCTATGTCCCGGCGGTGTGATAGTTTTTAATTCTGTAAGTGCAGACAGTTGCCAGACATTTATAGAGGCTGTAGGCAGGTGCGGAGGTAGCGTTGTGGCCACACATATTCTGAAAGTAGATGCCCATAATAGCATAACTATTTTAAAAGCAGTATGAAACTAATAATATACCTGAACGAGACAGGACGACTTTTAGCCGATAGGATTCAGGCAGAACTGAAAGACTATCGTCAGGTCTGCTACAATAACTTCGATATTTCATTATTTGCCGAGTGTGAAGCAATAATATTTATAGGAGCTTTAGGAGTATGTGTGCGTATGATTGCTCCGGCAGTCCGTGACAAATATACCGATCCGGCTGTTGTGTGTGTGGACAGTGCGGGACATAACGTTATAGCAGTACTGGCCGGACATATAGGAGGTGCTAACCGGCTATGTAGTGAAGTTGCACATATTCTTGGTGCGTGTCCTGTGATAACCACTCAGAGTGATACGGCAGGTCTGTGGGCACTTGATACATTAGGTATGAATCATGATTGGATTACGGAAGCAGACCGTCAGGAAATGAACGGGGCGATAGCAGCTCTGGTCAACGGTGAATCTGTGGGTCTGCTTCTTGATGTCCGTGATCGTGGTACAGATGCTCTGGAGCGTTCTATGCCACATAACGTGACGCTGATAAAAGACCGTGATAAAGTTGAGGGATTCAGGCTTATTATAGCTGTTACTCCTTACCTTTATAATTATGATGTGCCTGTGCTGTATTTTCGGCCGCGTGTATTAAATATGGGCGTTGGCTGTAGACGTGATTGTAATCCGCACGGAGTAACTGATTATATCGAACAGTATCTTATAAATCACGGAATAAGTCCTTTATCAGTAAAATCAGTATCTACTATTGATATTAAAAAAGATGAAGCACTTGTATCTGAGCTGTCACACTGGAAGAATATACACCTTTGTAATATCTATACTTCCGATGAACTGAGAGAAATCGCAGTTCCTAATCCGTCGGAAAAAGTCAGATCGGTCACAGGTGTAGCCGGAGTAGCGGAAAGTTGTGCTCTTAAGGCCTCTGAAGGGGGAAAACTTATTGTTGAAAAGCAGAAAGGCAAACTGAACGAAGGAGCGGAATTTACTTTTGCTATAGCTATCGACAAAGGTGCTATGCGCGGTGGACATATAGAGATTGTAGGTGCCGGGCCGGGTGATCCGGAGCTTATTTCAGTACGTGGCAAGCACTTTCTTCAGCAGGCTGATCTGATTCTGTATGCCGGTAGTCTTGTACCTAAAGAACTGACGTATTACTCTAAACCCGGTTGTACTGTGATAAGTTCGGCACATCTGAATCTTGAGGAACAGTTTGCGCTGATGAAGAAGTTTTATGACCGTGATCTGCTTATTGTGCGGCTTCATACAGGCGACCCATGTATTTACGGTGCCATTCAGGAACAAATGGCTTTCTTTGACAGATACGGTATGTCTTATCACATTACTCCGGGCATATCTTCGTTTCAGGCAGCGGCTGCGGCTTTAAAATCACAGTTTACCATACCTGAAAAAGTACAGACCATAATACTCACACGTGGAGAAGGTCGTACTCCTATGCCGGAAAAAGAACAGTTACATAAACTCGCACAGTCACAGAGTACTATGTGTATATATCTGAGCGCAGGTATTGTAGATGACGTGCAGCGTGAATTACTTATGGCTTATCCGCCCGACACTCCGGTAGCCGCCTGTTATAAACTGACATGGAAGGAAGAAAAAATCTATCGCGGTGTGCTCAAAGACCTTGCCCGTATAGTCCATGATAATCATCTTACCCTTACCACACTGCTTGTAGTAGGGGAGGCCATTGATAACAGAGAAGGACTGTCGAGACTATATAATGAAGATTTCAGACATCTGTTCAGACCATGATACTTGCTTTAGGCGGCACTACGGAAGGACGGCTTGTAATCAAAACTCTTGACGAAGGTGAAGGTATGTATTACTACTCCACTTTCAGTGATTATCAAGCTGTGGAATGCGGACATGGCACTCATATTCACGGGGCTATGTCTGAGGACAGCATGACAGATTTTTGTAAGTCTCATGATATTCGTCTTATAATTGATGCCGCACATCCGTTTGCCACACGACTACATGCTACTGTCAGTAAGGTTGCAAAGAGTCTTGCATTACCTGTCATCAGATTTGAACGTCGTTATCCTGATATTAAATCGGATGATATTGTATGGTGTGATAATTATGATGATGCTGTCAGGCTGTTGGAAGGGAATAATATCAGCAGACTGTTGGCTCTTACAGGTGTACAGACTATTGAGAGACTAAGACCTTACTGGCGACATTACGAAACTTTCTTTCGTATTCTTGACCGCGAGGAATCATTATCAAAAGCTAAACAGAACGGTTTTCCTGAGAACAGACTGGTCTTCTATAAAGAGGGTAATCTCGATGAGCTTATAAGCGATATAAATCCTGAGGCTATAATAACAAAGGAAAGCGGAACATCAGGAGGATTTACCGAGAAGGTGGAGACCGCTCTACAATACGGTATAAAAGTGTTTGTAGTACGTCGTCCGGAAACGCCTGTAGAGTTCATAACTGTTGACGGCAAGCACGGATTACGCCGTGAGATTGAACGGCTTTTACCTGAGTTTTATCCGCTTCATACAGGTTTCACTACGGGTTCATGCGCTACAGCCGCGGCTAAAGCTGCTCTTAAAGGATTGCTTACAGGTGAAAAAGTAAAGGAAATTAGCTTCAGGATACCTGAGGGTGAGACTATGAAGATGAAGATTGACTCGGTTGATATTTTTCAGGCGTCAGCTTCTGCAAGTGTTATCAAAGATGCCGGAGACGATCCGGATGTTACTGATAAAAGCCGTATTACAGTATCTGTTGCTTTTGCCTCACATACAGGTATAAATTTCTATGGTGGCGAAGGTATAGGCATAGTCACTTTGCCGGGCTTAGGACTTGCTATCGGTGAACCGGCTATCAATCCTGTGCCACGCAAAATGATTATTTCTGAGCTGTCAACTCTTTATTCAGGCGGTCTTGATGTTACAATCTCGCTGGCGGGTGGCGATACATTGGCAGACAGAACTTTCAATCCGCGTGTCGGAGTTAAAGGAGGAGTTTCCATTATAGGTACGACAGGGATAGTAAGACCTTTCTCCCATGAAGCATTTATCGAGTCAATAAGACGTGAGATAGGAGTGGCTATCGCAGTAAACTGTGATATAATTATTGTCAATTCAGGTGGAAAGAGCGAACGGTTTATGAAATCTCTTTATCCTGAAGTTCCGCAGCAAGCTTTCATTCATTACGGTAATGCTGTCGGCGAGATAATGCAGATTGCCCGTGAGTCGGGAGTCAAACGTATGGCTATAGGACTTATGCTTGGTAAGGCAGTGAAACTTGCCGAAGGCCATCTGGATACTCACAGTCACAAAATTACTCTGAACAGAGAGTTTCTGAAAGAAGTAGCACGGCAGTGCGGTTGTTCGTCGTCTGTGTCAGAAGTAATAGAGCGGTTAAATCTCGCCCGTGAATTACCCGGACTTCTTTCTGAGGAAGATGCCGAAGTGTTTTTTAAAACTCTTCTTAAACTCTGTCATAAGCATTGCGCAGCAATATTTCAAGGTAACCTCGAAGCTGTACTGATAGCCGATGATGGTAAAATTCTAAGCAGGATAAAATCATGAAAAGTGCATTTCTGATAGCAGCTACTTCTTCCGGCAGCGGTAAAACTACATTGTCACTCGGACTTATGAAGGCTTTATGCCGGCTGGGACTGAGTGTACAGCCGTTTAAGTGCGGTCCCGACTATATAGATACTCAGTATCATCGTGAGGCAACAGGACATGACTCGGTGAATCTTGATTTGTTTATGGCTTCTGCGCAACATGTACATAGGCTGTTCAATTCCTATTCCGCTTCTGCTGATGTAAGTATTGTTGAAGGCGTAATGGGTATGTTTGACGGTTATGACAGGATGCTCGGAAGTTCTGCCGACATAGCGCAGAGACTTGACATACCTGTTGTGCTGCTTATAAACGCTGCCTCGACAGCCTATTCAGTAGCGGCTACTATATACGGTTTCACACATTTCCGTAAAGATGTCAAAGTCGCCGGAGTTATTTTTAACCGTGTGGCTTCGGAAAGCCATTATTCTTATCTTCGGAAAGCTTGTGAAGATACCGGTGTAGAAGCGTTAGGTTACATAAGTAAAAACGACACCCTTCACACACCTTCACGTCATCTCGGACTTACTTTAGAGAGTCAGACGGAAATGAACCGATTTATTGATACAGCTGCCGATGAAGTGGAAGCACATATAGATATAGACAGGCTTTTAGTAACTACAAGAACAGTTCCGAGAGAAGATATTTTGCCGGTTACACCGGTAAAAAGAAATCTCATAGTAGCAGTAGCTTGTGATGAAGCATTTAGCTTTATTTATCCGGCTAATATAAGGGCTTTGAACAGTGAGATAGCGTACTTTTCACCCTTGTACGACAAGACACTTCCTGAGGCTGATGTATTATATCTGCCCGGTGGTTATCCTGAACTATATGCTGAAGCTTTGGAGAAAAATCTATCTATGCGTCAGTCGGTAAAAGAATATGCCGAGAGTGGGTACCGTGTGTTGGCTGAATGTGGCGGAATGATTTATCTGACTAAAGATATAGACGGTAAAGAAATGTGTGGTATCCTTCCGCTTAGCACTACTATGAAAAATGCACGTCTTAGACTTGGTTATCGCAAAGTATGTTTTGGCAATATAGAATTGCGTGGTCATGAATTTCACTATTCTCAAACTGAGAATCTGGTGGATTTGCCTTCAGTGGCTGTACAGCTTAATGTACATGGTGAGGAGGTTAAGACACCTGTCTACAGATATAAAAATGTTATTGCTGGTTACACACATTTATATTGGGCTGAAACCGACATCTTTAAATTATGGGAACAATGAAAAGAATTTATACAAGAACAGGTGACAAAGGCATGACTGCTATTCATGGGGGTATGCGTGTGGCAAAGACCGACATACGGATTGAGGCTAACGGTACTCTTGACGAACTGAATGTAGCGATAGGTGCTGTCCGGACTTCCCTTGAGTCTGGTCATAGCTGGCAGAGTATACTTAAAGATATTCAGCTGAATCTTATGACTGTTATGAGTCTTGTCGCAACACGTAGTGAAATGAGAGAGAGTAATCCTAATTCACTTGCAGGTGATATTGTGCCACAGACTGAAAGAATTATTGATGAATTGACTTCCGAATGTTCGCCGTCTGACAGTTTTATTCTGCCGGGAGGCACTCCGTTAGCTTCACTTATACATCAGGCACGGGTCTTAGCCAGAAGAGCCGAGAGAAAGCTATGGAAACTGAATGAGCAGGATGAGGTGCCTGAGAACATTCTGTGTTATCTTAACAGACTTTCAGATCTGTTTTTTATAATGGCCCGATACGAACTTCAACATTCCGGTTGTCAGGAGGAAATATGGAGAGAATTCGGATATAAACGTAAACTGAAATGAAACGGTTATCACCTGTAATGTTGGCCGGCACCGGCAGTGATGTCGGCAAGAGTCTTATAGCTACCGGACTGTGTAGGATTTTCCGGCAGGACGGTTACAATCCGGCACCTTTCAAAGCTCAGAATATGGCTCTTAATTCGTATGCCACCCCTGACGGACTGGAAATCGGACGTGCGCAGGCTGTACAGGCTGAGGCTGCCTGTATAGACTGTTCGACCGATATGAATCCTGTGCTTCTGAAACCTTCAGGCGAACATACCTCTCAGGTAGTGCTTGAAGGTCGGCCTGTCGGTAATAAATCTGCTTATGAGTATTTCCGTAAGGAAGGTAAGGAGGAATTGCGTAAGATTGCTCATGCGGCTTTTGACCGTCTGGCTGCGCGGTTTAATCCGATAGTGCTCGAAGGAGCCGGTAGCATCTCTGAACTCAATCTACGCGACGGAGATATTGTAAACATGTCAATGGCTGCTTATGCCGGTGCGAAAGTGATTCTTGTAGCTGATATTGACCGTGGTGGTGTGTTTGCAAGTATTTACGGTTCGGTAATGCTTCAGCCTGAGAAGGACCGTAAGCGGATAAAAGGAATTATAATCAATAAATTCCGCGGTGATCTGCGTCTGTTTGAAGAGGGTAGAAAATTATTGGAAGAAATATGTGGTGTGCCGGTATTAGGTGTGGTGCCTATGGCCTCACATATACATATTGATGAAGAGGATTCAGTCTCACTTGCTGTGAAAGACAGAAATGCTGTCAGAGATAAAGTGAATATTGCTGTGGTTTTGCTGAAACATATCTCCAACTTTACCGATTTCAATGTGCTTGAACGTCATCCGGAAGTTAATCTGTTCTACGCTGAGTCGCCTGCCGATCTTGAGGAAGCCGATATAGTAATTATACCGGGTAGTAAGAATACACTTTCCGACCTGCTCGACTTGCGGAAAAGAGGTATGGCTAAGGCTATATGTGAAGCACGTTGCTCCGGAAAAACTGTAATAGGAATATGCGGAGGTTATCAGATTATGGGCGAGGAGGTAACAGATTCATTAGGTGTTGAGGGGGAGATTGAGAGTTTGCCAGGATTGGGATTATTACCTGTAAGAACTGTAATGACAGCTGATAAAACAACACGCCAGACTGAATTCAGATTTATGGACGATAACCGGTTATGTAAGGGTTATGAGATTCATGTCGGCCGTACTGTGACCGACCGGCCGTTTATAACTTTAGGTGACGGTACCCAAGAAGGGTGTATGGTTGACGAACGTTGTTTCGGTAGTTATGTACATGGTCTTCTTGATAATGCTCCGGTTGTTGACTTTCTGTTGCAACCTTTCAGGCATGACAGAATGAAAACTGAATTTGATTTTCCGACCTTCCGGCAGCAGCAATATGATCTGTTGGCCGACTGGTTGAGAGAATATATTGATATACCTCGGCTTTATAAAATTATGCTGTGTGATGATTGAAGGACATGGTGATGACTTATTTCTCTACGGAGATAAGATTAAAGTAAATTTCAGTACCAATATTCCGCAGGCAGTTGACCATACAGGTCTGTTAAAACATCTTTTCGCCTGCGGAGATATATTCAGAAACTATCCGGAACCCGTACCCCGGAGTGTGGAACAGCAGTTGGCTAATAAGTACGGTGTGGCAACAGACAATATTATTGTCACTAATGGTGCCACTGAAGCTATATATCTTCTTGCTCATGCTTACAGAGAGGGGAAATCAGGGATAATTATACCGACCTTCAGAGAGTATCAGGATTCCTGTAGCATATTCTTACATACTATCAAGTTTATTAAGGTATTAAGTGAGGTTAGCGGAGATATGCAGATGGTATGGCTGTGTAATCCTAATAATCCGAACGGTCACATTTTTGACCGTACGGAACTTTTAGCTACTGCTGATCGCTTTAAGGATACTCTTTTTGTTGTTGACCAGGCTTATGCTGATTACTCTGTAAGTGAGGTTCTGACTGTAGATGATGTGATAAAGCGTAATAATATAGTTATGCTGAAGTCTCTGACCAAGCAGTTTACCATACCCGGGCTGAGGATAGGATATGCTATAGGTTCTGCAGATATTATAAATCGGCTGAGAGTATTACGTATGCCTTGGTCAGTTAATTCTATGGCTATACAGGCAGCACATTATCTTCTGGAACATTCGGACAGTTATAAAATAGATGCCTCGATATTACATTCAGAAGCAGTGCGTATAGCTAAGGCTATGACTGTTATGGGTATAAAGACAGAAACTACCGATTGTAATTTTATATTGGGTTGTCTTCCTGGCAGTACAGCCTCAGCATTGAAACAATGGCTTATTGACAGGCATGGTCTGCTGATTCGTGATGCTTCGAATTTCGAAGGGCTATCTCCTCGGCATTTCAGAGTCGCGGCACAAAGTTATGAAGAAAATAATCTGCTTATTAACGCTTTAAAAGAATGGATTTCGTTATCATAATTTTACCTTTATTGATAGGATGGGTATTGGATATATGTCTTGGTGATCCGGCCTGGCTGCCTCACCCTGTTGTTTGGTTTGGAAAAACTATAAGTTTTTTTGAACACAAACTTAATAAGGGTGCTCATCGGCGCTTAAAAGGAGGTCTGACAGCTATCATACTTATATCTGGTGTCTATCTATTGACATGGTTATTTCTTAAGACTGCTGCTGCCTTTAATATATGGTTTGATGTGGGCTTACAGGCAATATTGATATTTTTCTGTCTTGCCGGTACTACTCTTATCAGAGAAGTAAGAATGGTATTTGAGGCTGCTGAGATTTCACTTGAGAAAGGCCGACAACAGGTGGGACGTATTGTCGGCCGTGATACAGCTTGTCTGTCAGCACAGGAGATACGTACGGCAGCTCTTGAAACTCTGGCAGAAAATCTTAGTGATGGTGTAATAGCTCCGTTGTTTTGGTATGCTTTGCTCGGTGTGCCGGGTATGATGGCCTATAAAATGATAAATACTCTTGATTCTATGATAGGCTACCGAAACGAACGTTACCGCAGCTTCGGTATGATAGCGGCAAAAATAGATGATTTGGCTAACTATGTACCTGCACGTCTCACTGCCTGGCTGATGATACTTGTATCAGGCAGATTTAATTTGTTCTCCTTTGTGTTGCGTTTCGGTCCACAGCACGCGAGTCCCAACAGCGGCTATCCGGAGGCTGCTTTAGCCGGTCTGCTTGATTGCCGCTTCGGAGGTACGCACGATTATTTCGGAGAAAGTGTTTACAAACCGTATATAGGCGTGACTGAACGGGACTTTACCTATTCCGATGTTTCACAGGCTGTGTGTGTCAACCGTAGAACAGAGTTTTGTATGATTCTTCTTACTTTCGCTGTCAGATGTCTATTTCTATTATAGCTCCGTAGGGAGGAATATTGTTATAGACTTCCTCAAATGATTTTTCTTCTAACGCTACGAGAGCGTTAATAAGAATACCGCCATGAGTAAAAATGCCTACAGTCGTTTCCGGTGACTCGTTGCGCAGATCTTCGATAAAGCTTAGCAAACGTTTCTGTTGTTCGAGCACAGTTTCTCCTCCCGGAGGGGCCACATTGATATAATCATCAAACCACTCCTGTAACTTAGAATCTGTTATTTTATCGTATGGCATCATTTCCCATTCACCGAAATTAAGTTCTTTCAGTCTGGCATCTTTTATAGCTTGCGGATAACCGCAGAATTCCGCTAATTTCACACATCTTGAAAGCGGGCTGCAAAATACTTTATCAAATCTATAGCCTGAAAGACGTTCTTTCACTGCTGTGGCTTCTTCTGTGAAGCTTTCGGCAAGCGGTACATCAGTCTGTCCATAACATACCCCTTTGGGTACGGCAACAGAAGTATGACGGATTAATATAAGTCTCATATTGCTGTTAATATTACGATACCGGTTAACATAGCTGCTTCACAGATAAGAAAAGTGGCTCCGCAGCAGTCACCGGTATAGCCTCCTATGCGATGTTTCATTATCTTTATCATAAAGAACAATGCAGTTAACGGAAATATTACCGCACAGGCAGTCAGAGGTGAATAAATTATTATAGGAGTAATCGGTAGAATGCCTGAAAGCAGGTTAAAAGTAAGTTGCCCAATGGTCATACGTGAATATGATATTCTGTTTTTTGCACCTTCCGGACGTGCGTAGTTCAGTATATTGGTCAACTGCGAGGCACAGCATTTTGCAAACGGGTCAGCTGCGAAGATAGCCATAACTCCTGTTTCTGCAGGAAGTGAGTCTAAAAGTGAGCATGTAAGAAGGAAATAGCATATCAGACCTATTACTCCGTATGTTCCGATATGGGAATCTTTCATTATCCGGAGTATTCCTTCTCTATCATGTCCTCCTCCGAATCCGTCGCAGAAATCTGCCAGACCGTCTTCATGCAGTGCTCCTGTGAGTAACAACCGTATGATGATAGCTGATACCACAGCAGGCAACAGTGGTAACACAAAAGACAGAGTGTAAAGTGTCAGACCTGTAAGGCCACCTGTAAGCCAGCCTGTCAGAGGCCAGCATACTACAGCGGTAGAGTAATATGAAGAGGGAATATCAGTCAGACGCCACACCGGCAGACGGGTAAACAACGTGAGAGCTGCAGCAATATGTTTCATCAGAAATATTTAGTGACGTTCGCTGACTGGAAGTTATCCATACAGTTTATCATTCTGACAGCTGACTCGAGTATAGGATAAGCGCATACAGCTCCTGTACCTTCGCCGAGGCGGAGATCAAGATGGAGCAGAGCTCTGACCTTCATTGCTTCGAGCATGAGTTTGTGACCGCTTTCATCTCCCTGATGTCCGAATACGGCATAATCGAGTATATGAGGATAAAATTGTGAAGCTGCAAGTATGACAGCAGTCATTATAAAGCCATCTACGATTATCAGCATACCCGATTCGGCGGCCTGTAGCATCGCCCCCATAGCCATAACCATTTCGTAGCCTCCGAACCATGCTGTTTTTGACTTTGCATCATCTTCACCCTGATAGTTGGCTAAGGCTGCCGAAAGCACTTCAGCCTTATGTCTCACTCCGGGATTATCAAGACCTGCGCCGGCTCCGATACATTTATTCAATTCGATACCGGTGAAGAGGTGCATCCAGATTGCCGAGGGTGAGGTATTGCCGCTACCCATTTCACCGAAACTGATTACGTTGCAGTCAGTAGCAGCAATAATGTCTTTTACTACCTTCGCACCACGCTCTATGCATAATTCCATCTCTGCGATAGTCATAGCCGGACCATGAAGAAAGTTTCTGGTGCCTTTGCGTACTTTCATATCTATGATACCATGTCCGGAAGGTATATCATAGTCTGTACCGGCGTCTACTAAGATTAACCGGAATCCGTGTTGCTCACAGAGAAAGTTAATACCTGCTCCTCCTTTGGAAAAGTGACTGAGCTGCTGCCATGTCACTTCTTTAGGAGATACGCTTACATCCTCTTCGAGTATACCGTGATCTGCTGCGAAAAGTACATTGTGCGGACTGCGTAACTCAGGTGTAAGGGTTTGTTGAATCAGACATATCTTTTTAGCTAATTCTTCCAGTCTTCCAAGTGAACCTTTCGGTTTTGTCAGGTTATCGATTTTGTCTGTAATCTGTGGTTCGATTTGATGGTCAATGGGTTTGATATTGAATTTCATGGTTTATCAGATTTTATTTTTACTGGAATACCGGATACTGTCAGATATACTTCATCAGCTGCTGAGGCTACAAACTGATTGATTGAGCCTTGCAGATCAGTAAAGTGGCGCTGGGTTGCGTTTTCGCTTACACCGCCGAGACCTATTTCATTAGTTACAATAATCAGGGTAATATTATGACTGAACAGTTGCTTCAGCTCATGCTGCATTGTTTCGAGCGCCTGTGTAATATTCTCATTATATCTGAAAAACCAATTGCTGGCCCACAGAGTAAGACAGTCAATCAGCACTGTATCTTCTTCATTCAGGGTAATGGCGGAAATATGTAAAGGTTCTTCAAGATTGTGCCATCGCTTTTCCCTGCGTTGACGGTGAATCGTGACTCTGCGACGCATCTCCTCATCGAAGATTTCTGCCGTAGCTAAGTATACCGGGCGTTCAGACAGGCTGAGGGCCAGATTTTCTGCAAACACACTCTTCCCGGAGCGTTGCCCTCCTGTCACCATTATGACTTTTGCTTTCAATGTCGTTTGAGTAATCTTATTTTAATCCAGAAATAACTCTCATGTATTGCAAAAGGCAGGTTTCCTGACTTAGCCCGAACAATCCGAACGGCCTTCCCACACATTGTGTGCAGTGACCATAAAGATGTGATTGTTCTGTATTCATCGGGCCTTACAGTAGCTGGTACTGTCTCGGATTCACACCGGGTTCCCTCTCACGGACAACACCTGTCCGTTCACCATATTGCACGGCAAATTTACAAAAAATCTTTGATTCGGCCTTATTTCTCACTATAAAGTCCGGCCTTCGGTCCGCTATAAGGTATTTTATATTTTTCTCTACTCTGAGTACATATTATCAAATTAATCCAGCTGCTTATTGTCAATATTTCAAGATTAAGGCGTTAATAAATCAGTGACGGTATAATTTTAGTAAAGATATAACATATTATCATTTTGTCTGTGCGGCTTAATTATATATGGTATGAAAAGCGTATTACCCCGACATAAGGTGTCACTGGTCAGTGATTGCGGACTGAAAACCCGTGAAATCAGCAGTGTGTCTGTAGGTCAGATACCTGTTACCTATGCTCATCAGGACGATTATTATATTTTCGGTCTCATGGAAAAAGGCCAGGTAACATACGAACTGGATTTCAGTCAGCGAACTATTTACCCTGGTCAGCTTTTGCTTATACAGCCGGGGCAGGTGCATAAGTTTGTTAGTTCACAGTTTTATGAAGGTTTTGCTTTGATAGTTGATAGCAGTTATGTTGATAAATGTTATACCTGTCTGTTTCAAGATGTAGCCTTCAGTGAGATAGAGGTTGACGTGCCCTCGGAATGTCAGCTGGAACTTCGTATGTTGTTTGATCTTATCCGTAAGTACATTCCATTGTCTGAAAGCGAGTCTGATAAAAGAGAGACATATCAGCGCATAGCGCGTAGTCTTGCGGAGGCTTTCGTGGGATTGGTTGCTGCTTGTGTCGCATCTGCACTGCCTTTATCCGATAGAAAGGAAAACCGTCGTCTTGAAATTGTACGTACTTTGAACCAACTGCTCAACGAATATATTGCCATTAACCGCAGTCCGTCGTTTTATGCCGGTTTGATGTATATTTCGCCTGTCTACCTTAATGAAGTTATAAATGATATATGTGGAGTCAGTACAAGTCAGTATATACGCAACATGCTTATTCTTAATGCTAAGCGTTTGTTAGCCTATACTTCTTTAAGTATCAAGGAAATATCTGCACAATTAGGTGTCGATGACAGTGCCTATCTCTCACGTATCTTTACATCGGCTGTAGGTGTGTCACCGGTAAAATTCCGTCAGAACCTTAAATAGTCCGGTTTAAGCCTTATTTATGACATTGTCTGTCGGTCATTGTCATTATAACTTTGTAGCTGTAATCAAAGTAAATAAGGCAATGAAAAAAATCACAAAACTTAAATTGTGTGCGTGGATATTGGCAGCTCTTACAATCGTAATGCTTGCTTCAGGTATTCAACTTGAAATAAATCCGGCGGGGTTATCATTATGGGTGTGGCTTCACATCGTGTTTGGAATCGCCTTTTTCGCTTTTATCTTCTGGCATCTTGCGCTTAATCGTCCTGCTGTTCGTATGATGTGTTGTAAGTCTGGAAGTAAGCAGTCCAAAAAGGGTACACGCTGGCTTAGCGCTTTCTTTTTGCTTACTCTTATTAGTGCTGTGATAGCTACAGTACATTGGTGTATTAATCCGGTTCATTCTACAATTGGTGGCATACATGGTAAAATAGGCTTTGTATTTATCGTAATGGTAATAGTGCATACGTGTCGGCATAGCGGCTTCTTCGGCTTGAGAAAGCAGAAGCGGACGTGAGATACGGAGCAGAGCTCCGGACGTAAACGAGCTTCGCACGGGTGATATATTAGGAAAAATCGCTTATCAACATTAGGTTATTTATACCAAAGTGAGTAATTTTGCATTATCGTAATCAAAATTAATGAGTTATGATGATGAAGAAAATTCTCCTGTTTTTCACCAGTATTATTTCTGTTGTTATGATATTGGTGAATACAGCTTGTTCTGCTCAGCGTTATGCTGGGCATGAAAGTCATTATCCGGAGATAGAAGC
This sequence comes from uncultured Porphyromonadaceae bacterium, assembly GCA_947174735.1. Classification (GTDB taxonomy): domain Bacteria; phylum Bacteroidota; class Bacteroidia; order Bacteroidales; family Muribaculaceae; genus Lepagella. The sequence continues at coordinate 2,971 of CAMWKC010000004.1, read as the reverse complement.
TCAGCTTAATGACTATGTGAAAAGTAAGACAGATGCTTGTATAGGTATGGCAGTAATTGTCAATGGGGAGGACACTGTTGCAGTCAACGGTAACAGCAGTTTTCCTATGCTGAGTGTCTACAAATTTCCTCAGGCACTTGCTGTAGCTGATTACTGTGTGCGTAACGGAATGTCGCTTTCTGATACCGTTACTATCAGTACTGATGAGTTGAAGGAAAACACCTGGAGTCCGATGCGAGATAAATATGGAGTAAGGAACATTCGACTGTCGCTTTCGGAGATTTTAGAATATTCGCTCAGTCAAAGCGATAATAACGCTTGTGACATTCTCTTCCGCCTGATAGGTGGTCCGGTTGTTGCCGATAGTCTGATGAAAGTGTTAGGTTATTCTGATATTGCAATTGTTTCTACCGAAGACGATATGCACCGTGATACAGGATTATGCTACCAAAACAGTGCTACACCGATTGCGATGGCTGCGTTATTTGATAAATTCTATCGTCAGGATATGTGGCATAATAGTCCGGTGCATGAGTCTGTTGGTTCGATTATGATGATGTGTCGGACCGGGAACAGTCGTCTACCGGCACCGCTGATGCCTACTAATGCCCGAATCGGTCATAAGACCGGTACAGGCGATACAGATGCACAAGGTCATATTATCGCCGTAAACGATGCCGGCTATATTTTTCTTCCCAATAAAGATGGATATGCTATAGCTGTATTTATATCTGACTCCGGTTATGGAATGGCAGAAACAGAACAGATTATAGCCGATATATCGGAGATAGTTTTTAAAGGTCTCGGTAAGAAATAAAGAAAATAAATCCACATTTCAATTTCAATATTATGAAATTATTATTAGCGATTTTTACCATAACACTTAATTCAGCATTCTGTATGGCACAGTTTAACTGGCAAACCAATCCTGTAGGAGCAGTATTCGCACGTCAGGGCGGAGAAACACCCGAAGGTACTTTCCGGTTTACTAACGACGGTTACGAGGTTTATACACTCGTATGTTCCGACAAATCATTTCAGCCGGCTTCCTTATTTTATGGCGAAAATAATGTTGATAAACAGAAGGTAGACGCTTTGGCTCCGGAAGGCGAAGTTCCGACTTCGATGAATTGCTTTGTAGTCAGGACTGGCAGCGGGTATATAATGTTTGATACCGGTCTGCCAGCTTCAAAAGGTGGAAAAACACTTGAACGTCTGACTTCACTGAAAATAGCTCCTGCCGACATTACAGCCATCTATATTACTCATAGCCACTTTGACCATATCGGAGGCCTTCTTGATGAGGTGGGAAAAGCTGTATATCCTAATGCTAAGGTATATATTCCGGCAGCTGAATTTTCGTTTATGCGAGATACTATGAAAGATGCTTCCGAACAGATAGCATCTGCATACGCTGGCAGAATCATAACTTTTGAGCCGGGAGATATTCTGCCTGATAACATTCTTCCTATCTCGGCCAAAGGCCATACACCGGGTCATACTGCTTACCGTCTCGGCAATCTTCTCTTTGCCGGTGACTTGATGCACGGCGCGTCGATACAACTCATAGACCCGACAATAAATGCCAACTATGACGCCGACCGTGCGCAGGCAGTTACCACACGTAATCTTCTACTCTCATACGCCGCAGCCAACTCACTGACCATACTTGGCGCTCATATACCCGGTAACAGTGTGATTTTTTAATCTATTACAGATAAAAGGTCACATCTCTATTTCTATGAATAATTGAAGATAATGAATAGAGTGTATATTAAAGCTTGATATACACTCTTTTAATTGATAGGTATCAGTAATCCTTTATTGGTAACGTTCCTGATTTTGACTACAGAAACGCTATTTGCATAGATGTTGGATTTTTAGTAATTTTGCCCTATACAATATAGGTATATATTTCCGGATATGAAGTGTACATTCCATTCACAGCTTCCCTTCAGACTTGGATCAGGAGAGGTTCTCCCTGAACTGACAGTGGCATATCATACTTTTGGCACTCTTAATGAAGATAAAAGTAACGTTATATGGGTAATGCATGGTCTGACAGCTAACTCAGATGTTGCTGACTGGTGGCCGGGTACTGTCGGAGATGGACTGTTTCTTGATCCGCAAAAGTACTTTATTGTCTGTGCCAATGTGCTTGGCTCCTGCTATGGTACAACCGGTCCGTCCAGTATCAATCCTCAAAGTGGTAAGCCATGGTGTGGTGCTTTTCCGCGTATCACGATACGCGATATGGTTAAGGCTCATCAGTTGCTGGCAAATCATCTGGGTATAAAGAAAATTCATGAACTTATAGGAGTATCGCTCGGAGGATTTCAGGCAATAGAATGGACTGTGACAAATCTTGATATTGCTGAAAATGTAATGTTTTGTGCTACAGATGCTTCGTGTAGCCCTTGGTTAGCAGCTTTCAATCAGACCATGTATATGGCTATTAAGACTGATCCTACTTACGGGGAACCTCGGCTTGACGCTGCCCGAAGTGGTCTTGCGACTGCACGTGCCATTGCTCTCATCAGTTATCGCGGTCCGTTTGCCTATAATATGAGTCAGAAGGACCCTGAAGAAAAAAACGACCCTTTCTTTCACAGAGTGCAGACATATCAGGAATATCAGGGTAAGAAACTTTGTGATAGATTTGATGTCTATTCTTATGTCAGAATATGTGAAAGCGGAGATTCTCATGATGTGGGCCGCGGAAGAGGTGGAGTGGAGAAAGCGTTGTCGCGAATTAAAGCCAACACTCTTGTGGTTGGTATAACTTCCGATATTCTTTTCCCTCCTGCCACACAGAAAGCTCTCGCTGAGAATATTCCCGGAGCCGTTTATGAGGAGATGCCCTCAGATTTTGCCCATGACGGTTTTTTGATCGAACATCGTCAATTAAATGAAATCATGCAGCGTTGGCGGTCAAACCGACATCGGATTTGTTCTGAGACTAATCATAAAT
>CAMWKC010000003.1 GCA_947174735.1 uncultured Porphyromonadaceae bacterium | reverse complement strand
ATATAGAAGGAAGACGGCTGTATCCCCATTCGTAATCCGTAAAAGGTTAAGTTATTAATAATTAAAAATTTATTTATGTAAATCAAAATATAATTATTATTGATAAATTTATTCGTTTACTTATGAACGCATTTTGGTATATAGGAATAGTCTGAAGTATAATGATAGAAGAAGTCGAATTAAATACTTTTGATAATCAACAGATTCGTTATAATATGAGAAATTATATCTGGAAAATAGTGCTTTTGACAGCGGTACTTATGCCGTTTACGGGAACTGCAAAAACTGAGAAAAAGGTTCAGCAACCCGATACATACGCCTATACACGTGGGATAGAGGCGTATAATGAGGAAAAGCCTCAGGATGCACTGGACTGGTTCAACCGTGAGGTTTCAGAGCACCCGGACAACGGGTATGCGTATGTCTATATCTCATCTATACATTATGATAATAAAGAGCTTGGCATAGCTTTATCTGCGATAAATAAAGCCATAAAACATCTGCCTAAAAAGGACAAAATGTGGAGTTCGACAGCCTTAGTTCACCGTAGCAATATTTATGCCGCGATGGAAGATACTGTCAGTGCTTTAAATGACCTTGCACAGGCAATAAAAATTAATCCGTCTGACAGAAAACTTTATAGTATCCGTGGGCAGATTTATTACGAACAGAAGAAGTATCCCTTGGCAGAGGCTGACTACAGACGAATGAATGAACTTGACCCCGGAGATGTAATGGGTTATATGGGTATAGGACGTAATGCCAATGCCGAGCAACGCTGGGACGATGCCATAGAACAGTTCGATTACGTTATAAAGATTGCTCCGGAGTATTCTTCCGGATATTCGTTCCGCGCAGAAAGTTATGTCGCTCAGAACAAATGGAATGAAGCTACTACCGATATTGTCAAAGCTCTTGATATAGATGGCGATGACAAGGCTTTCTATATGATGCAGGATCTTCCCGCAGAGGCGGTGGCGATAATGAAGCCTAAACTGAAGGTCCAGATGACGAAACAGCCGACGAATCGATACTGGCCTTACTGCCTCGCTGTACTCGCAATGACAAATGAGGATTATAACGAGGCTATCTCTTACTTTAATCAGGCTAATGCGATTGATGCCAATTCGGTTTTCCTTGAAAAAATCTCGCGGTGTTATCTGAATCTGAACGATTGTAACAATGCTCTGGAATATGCCGACCGGGCATTGGCTATGAGTCCCGATGATTACGATGTAATAGATTTACGTGCTGACATTCTGGCCCGGTTAGGACGTTTTGAGGAGTGTATTGCCGAGAGAAGCAGATACGTGGCCCGTTATCCCGAATACCCGTTGGCATATTTTTCCCGTGCTGATGACCTTATGAATGCCCGCGAATTTGAAAAGGCTATCGAGGATTACAATACAGCTATGGTATTACTCCCTCTTATGAATGAATTTTCCTATCCGTTTATAAAAAGGGGTGATGCTTATCGTTTGACCGGAAAGAACACAGAGGCTGCCGCTGACTATAACCAGGTGTTAAGCTTAGAAAAGGATTCTGTACTCTCAAGTAAGTCATGGACACCATTTGCATATTCAGGTCTCGGTAATCATGATAAGGCAATTGAGACTATGCAGTATATAGTCGATAACGATACAACGGATTTGAAAGGTAATCTTTATAACATGGTTTGTATCTATGCCCGTGCCGGACGAAACGATGATGCAGTCCGCACACTTGAACAGGCTGTTTCCAAAGGATATAAAAATGTAGGGCATCTGAAGTCGGACTATGATCTTGACGGTCTGCACGATATGCCAGCTTTTCAGAACCTCATAGAATCTATGGAAATGGCTGCTCCTTCATATACAGAAAACCCGGACGAGGAGATTGAAGGAGTATATGAGACTGTCGAGATACCTTTTACTAAAGAGGGCGGTGTAACTAAGGTGAAGTGCTCAATCAATAATCTGCCACTTCATTTCGTTTTTGATACAGGAGCTTCAGATGTTACAATCTCAATGGTCGAAGCAAACTTCATGTTGAAAAACGATTACATCAAGCCGGAGGACATCTTAGGCTCGGCCCGATATGTCGATGCCAACGGAGACATAAGCGAAGGAACAGTAATTAATCTGCGGCAGGTAAACTTCGGCGGTCTGGAGCTTGACAATGTACGTGCTTCGGTAGTCCGCAATCAGCGTGCACCGCTCCTTCTCGGACAGTCTGTGCTCGGACGTCTGGGTAAAATCGAAATCGACAATCCTGAAATGAAACTCATAATCACTCACAAAATAAAAAAATAACCTCAGCCATGAAAATACCGGGACTTTCATTCTCATGGAAACGTGCTTTGGGTGTGACCCAAGCAAAACAGCAAATTGCCCGTAAGACAGGTATTCCGACTTCAAAAGCCGGTCTTGAACGCAAAATCGGCAGTATAATCATCAAATCAATATTCGGCAAATAACCTATTAAACTCTTTACAGTCTGATTTACCTTTAAAATTACGACTTATCTTATAAAATAATGAAGTCTTTACCTATGGTAGCAGTTCTTCGTAGAATATTAGTTACCGCAATACTCCTTATAGGGTATTGCGGTAACGGTTATTCAATAGAATCTTTCAACTTAGGGGCAACATACAGATTTAATCGTGATGATATACCTGATATTGACACCTCACACATTATCGCTGTCTACGCCAAGGCAAGAGAAGAAGATGATATGTCACTCATAGAGATTAGCCTTTCTAAACAGGAGCAGATTGTGATGCCTATTATAATAGGGTTTGCCTTTCAGAGCAATGTCAAAGAATCAATTTTAGAGGATGTTATAGGCTTTCTTTCGGTCAAAGAAGGAGTCAGTAGAATTGAAGAGGGAATAAGTTATATTGAAAATCTTAATATCCGGCCCTTACTTTATATTAACACCAAAGACATGGGTATGATACCCGTCAAGTTTTATCTTGCGAATGCATACGAAAAGGCGTTAAAGTTTGAAGCGGCAGACTCTACATATATAGATATAGTTAAAGATATACGACAGGATTTCGGACCGGATTCAGAAGAATTTGTTTTCTGGACTAACCAGGCTGCTGCCGGAATCTCTCACCAGTTTAAGAATTACTCTAAAGCTCTTGAAGTCATGGCCCCGGCTCTTGAAGCCGCTTTGTACTCCGATAGGGTATCTTCTTCCACAGCTTTTGATTTTCTACTATCTTACGCACAGAAAAATCAACGGGCAGGCAGACACAAGCAAGCCGTACGGTACGCCGCCGAGGCTTTGAGTCGTGCGGAAAGCCGTACGGAAATGTTCAAAGCTAACAGATTATCAGGCGAACTGGCTACAGCCGCCGGAAATTATGAAAAGGCTATAGACTATCTTAATGCCGCAGGCTTAAACAGTCCGAGTCTGGCTGATTATCTCGCTACTGCCTACAACTTTGCCGAATTAATGAGAATTACCGGATACCAGAACGATGCGGTAGCCTTTTTAGATGAATTATCAAAGTATTTAGATGAACTCGAACTCACTGAAGAAGACAAATTTTACTATTATGAAAATCTCGGTGTAGCAGCAACATTTGTCGATGCGGAAAAATCTGCATCTGCCTTCCGTGAGGCGGAAAAATATATAGATTATGTCGGCAAAGACGAATTGATACGGCATATTATAAATTCACAGATTTATCCTCAAGATGATAACTCTTTTATGTTAATATCAGCTCTTGACAGGGTAGAGCTATGTTATAATTATTTTGTTAAGGACGCTCCTCGTCTTCTGACAGAAATACTTTATCTCATGGGGCATTATAATCTGAAAATCCGTGATTATAAAAAAGCTCAGGAATTTCTTGTAGGTGCCTATAGCAACGCTTTCGAATACTCTGACTCCGATCCTTTCACTGACAGAATACATCGTGATCTGATCAGAATGTATAAAGAACAAGGGTATGATGAATTATGGGGAGTCACAGTAGAAGCCATGCTGCGACACACCTCAATGCTGGAAGAAAATTCATACAGACGTCTGAACGCTATCTCCGCAGCACTGGACTATGAGCTTACCACAGGCAATCTGCAACATGCCGAAGACTTGCTGAATGAATACCGAGTCTATCGTCCTGACGATTTCGACACTCATTGTTTCCAAATAAGATTAGCTATAAAGAATGGTGATTACAATAATGCTAAAGACCTACTGACTCAACTTGATTCACACGAACAAAGCTATACTACTTCTACTAATGCTCTCTGGACCGAACTGTATAAACAGATGAAGCATCCGGATGTAGCCGTTTATGCCAGACGTCTTTTTGAAGAATACAGAAGCGAGCTGCTTGCCCAACTCCTGTTTATGAATTCATGGGAAAGACGTAATCTGAATGACGAACTTATCCGACGCCGAGACGAAGCAATAGACCTTATAGCAGTCACACCTGACATGGCGGAAGTAGCAATGGATTACTCACTACTTATTAAAGGACTGCTTTTCAAGACACAGAATAGCATTTCCGGGTATCTGTCTGAAAAAGCAGAAGCTCGGCGAGATTATGATATTATTAAAAATCTGCGTAAAGAACTTAACCGTGCTGAGATACAGGGTAACGACTCACTGTGTCGGCAACTCCGTGGTGAAATAGGCTCGCGTGAACGGTATATAATCAGTGATTTTGTTGATTCCGGCAGATTCAAAAAAGAATTCCTTATCAACTCTACTTCAGGTCTGAAAGATAGTATTCAATCTGGTACGACTTACGTTGATTTGGTTAAATTCAATAAGGACCATAAATCTTATTACGGAGCTTTTATTCTTAACGGAAATTCAAAAGAAATCAGCTTTATACCTATAGGCCATTCATTTAAAGTAACCGACATGCCGGCATACGTATGGCATACACTTGACTCGTTACTGGCAGGAAGCACTGACGTGTATTTCTGTCCGGACGCTGAGCTTGCCGAAACGCCGTTGGAGTATACAAGAGATAGGGATAAAATTCCTTATTCCCGAAGATATCGTTTGCACAGAGTATTCAGTCTATGCGATATCCGGCCATCTGTCGGCATAGGAGATAAAGTAGGAATTATCGGTATCTCTGATTACAATTCACCTATCGGAGAAGGAGAAAGTCTTGATCGCGGTTCATGGACGGACCTTCCGAACGTAAAATATGAAATTCAGCTTATAGAACAGGCGTTAGGCAGTCACAAACCCAAAATCTTATTTAATGATGATGGCACAGAGACAGCAGTAAAAGAATGGTCAGACAGTAATCTGACAACGCTGCACATATCAGCTCACGGTTTTTACAGAGATTCGGAAATGCTGAATACAGCCGTACAGGGCCCTACAAATAACGACCATAATATGGCTCTGCGTATTCTGTCGTCGGGTAAAGAGCAGATTTCCGGTATTGTTCTCCGCAGAGGAAACCTTTCATGGAATGCAGAACATATTGCTGACGATGAAGACGACCTCCTGACAGCCGAAGAAATCGAACTTCTGAATTTTCCGGAACTAAGACTGACAGTGTTGTCGGCCTGTGACACCGGGTTAGGTGAGATTGACGGCGAAGGTGTATGGGGACTGCAACGAGCATTCCGTATCGCCGGAAGTCGGAACATTATATGTACGCTTACTAAAGTCGATGACTACTGGACAGCCCAGTTCATGGCTGTCTTCTATGAACAGGCAGCGCAAGGCAAGACAATATACGATTCATTCCATGCGGCACAGCAGTGGCTCTGTAAAGAACTGCCTGACAATCCGGAAATATGGTCATCATTCATACTTATCGAATAAGAAACATACATCAGATATGGCGGAAACATACGAAGAAATCGTACAGAAGTGGTACATGAGATTGCGAAATGACTTCACAGACATTATTATGGATAAATACAGGAAAACCAATATGCGTTTAGCTGACGCCGAAAATATCTATCAGGATATTTTTATCGCAATCCATAAGAATATACGTGAAGGACGCATGAGAGAGAATAATGACTGGGATAGGTATATCCTTACCGTAGGTCTGAATATGGCGAGTAAAAAATATCGCAAAATAGGTAAGACCGAATCCATTGATGAGCCTGATACGGAAGAGACCGACAGGCTTTCGGCAAGAGCACAGAAAATCACCGATATGTTAAAAGAGCTACCCGTACAGGAAGGAGACTCTGAACTGTATAATGATCCGGAAGCACAAGCTCTCCTCGGTGATGAATTGATACATACTCCGGAACCTTGTGCCTCGATTATCCGTATGACATATTACGACGATATGACTGATGCTGAGATTTCTAAGTTAGTGGCTCCGTATCGTAATAACGGTAAATCTGTCGCTAATAATGCCAAGGCTGTCAAGGCTCGTCGGTGGCTTTGTATGCGTGACCTGATATACCGTGTAAAACTGGCGCTTTATCATGCCGGTATAATTGATGAAAAACCGCAAAAGAAGAAACGAAATGGAAAATAACATAGAATTATTCGAACGATACATCAATGATCAGCTTACCGCCGATGAAAAGATAGCTTTCAAGCAACGTCTGAAGACTGATAAGAAATTTCTGAGCGAATTCCGTATCTATCTTTTCACGCTCAACGGTATTTACAGGGAAGCCGAACAGAATAATGCCGAGTTCGGCCTTGCCATGAAGAATATTAGCGAAGAGGAACTCCTCAGGATAATCGGACGCAAACGTACTTCCGGTATGCTCCGGTCCGGTTATTTACGTGAACGTATATTATGGCCGGTATCTATAGCAGCTGTACTCGCAATCGGATTCTTCTCTGTACTCAGAGTACATCAGTCTGATATGGATAGACTTGACAATACGATTGTAGCCTATAATTATATTCCGGAATCCAACCGTAGCAGCTGGGAGAGTCTTTCCGTAAGGGATATACCGTCACTTGAAGAGCAGTATCACAATGCTCCTGAAGATGACGTTCAGGCAAAACAGGAAGCTGGTTTGCGTTTAGCTATGGCATATCTGAAAATCCATGACCGTAAGAAAACAAAAGAGATTCTGACAGAGCTTTCTACCCGCTTTGCAGACGACGAGGACTTCGTTGCTCAGTGTCAGAGAATCCTCAATCAGTTGAAATGATGTTACGCAAAGTATTTTTATTGTTGCTTTTGTCAGTCATTGTTCTAACCGGACTGGCCACAGACCGGGCCTTACTTGTAGGCATCGGTCAGTACGACAGGATGAAAACCGGATGGAGTACAATTCATGGCGATAATGATGTGGCTTTACTTCAGCCATTGTTGGAAAAGCGAGGTTTCAAAGACATAGTTACCCTTACTAACGAGCAGGCTACAAAAGCAATGATTGTGGAAGCACTGACCGCACTTGCACGGCGATGCGTAGCGGGAGACAGAGTATATTTTCATTTCTCAGGTCATGGACAACCTGTACGTGACGATAACCATGATGAAGAGAAGACAAAGAAATATGACGAATCGATTATTCCGTATAATGCCTGCCGGGATAGCCGTAAGATAAACGGTACATATACCGGGCAGTATCATCTTATAGATGATGAACTGTGTCCTTTACTTGATGCTATAAAGAATAAAGTAAGTCCTGACGGAGAATTATTTGTTGCAGTCGATGCCTGTTTCAGCAGGGGAATACAGAAAGATGAGATAAGCGATATTGACCCCGAGCTGTTACGTTACATACGTGGTACAGATTACGCTTTCACTCCACCGGGAAGAATCACTGTAAAAAAGCCGAAACAGTTTACACCCGGTGCGAAACTCACCGTAGTCACAGCCTGTAAGGAAACCGAACGTAACATCGAATATAAAGCACCGAGTGGGAAGATGTATGGTTCTTTATCATATTATATCTATCTCCTTCTGAAAACTGATGCAGACTTCAACCGTTGGCGTCAGTGTTTCGCTGAAAAATCATATCGTAACCGAGGTATATTCCAAAGTGTTCAGCATCCATCTATTGAAGTTTTTCCCTGAGTCCCGTTTACTTCCTGCCTTCTACAGGTATTTGTGAATACAGATAAGATTAAAATTATATAACGATGGAATCACTCAGACTAAATTTCGATACAGAAATACTCGGTGTGCCAAGAACATTCGTAATTGAAGTACCATATCAGAACGGAGTGGTGGCAACCAGTGAATTTTGTCCTACGGAACTTCTTTCAGGCACAATTGACCTTATGGCTGCTATTCGTGGTGAAACTCTCGACAGATTTATGGCCGATTGCAGACATCAGTTAATAGCTATGTCGAAGATTCCGGAAACAGATACGGAACTTGACAGACATATCGGAGGTCTTATGGCCGTAGTAATGGAGCACCTAAGCCGAAACAAACGGATATTCTTCGGAGATTTGCTAATATATATCGATTGCTTCAGTCTTCTTCTTAAAGCAGCCGGATTCGATGAGGCCGAAATCCGGAATATCTATCCTCGCGTAACAAAAACAATAGTAGACTTATACGCTGATTATGTTGACAGCTCGACCGACGGTATGCCCTTCAAAGGCAGTATTACAGAAACATTATTAACAGCTTTGGTCTGAAGCAGGTTATAATATCCCATAAGACAGTTAATCAGTTTTAACAAGTTTAAAGTTAAAATATAATAAAATATTTCTATCTACGTTTACATTTTATTGTGTTATCTTATTATTAACTTTAGATTTGCCATATTATGAATTTTAATTACATCATGAAAGCTGTCGGCGGGTCGTTGTTGCTTCTTGCTCCTTGCCTGAGTATAGATGCCGCCCCTCTGACTCCGGAACAGGCATTACAGCGGGTAAAAACTTCCGCTGTCGGAAAACAGTTACCGGATAAAGCTTCTTTAGTTCTCACCCATACCGAGAGTATAGAAGGAGAAGATGCACTTTTTATCTTTAACAGAGGTGATAACGGATTTATTATTGCTTCGGCTGATGACCGGATGCCGCCTATACTCGGATATTCTGACAACTGTACATTTGATCTTAGCACGGCTTCACCTGAATTAAAATGGTGGCTGGAACAATATGCTGAGGAAGCTGCTTACTGTTTTCAGAATACTACTTTACAGGCGACCTCGCCTGCACCACGTGCTGAACGTGCACCCATAGCCGAAATGCTTGAAACCCGCTGGGACCAGAATTCTCCCTATAACCTTGACTGTCCGGAGGATAACGGTGGAAAATGTGTCACAGGATGTGTGGCGACCGCTATGGCACAAGTGATAAAATATCATAATTATCCTGTTACCGGTAAAGGTACTTATACTTATTACTGGAACGGTACGACATTGGGATTTGACTACGGCAGTGCTAATTTTGACTATGATAACATGCTGCCTGTATATGACGGCAGCGCCGACTACGTACAGCAGAAAGCTGTGGCACAGCTGATGTATGCCTGTGGTGTCAGCGTCAATATGAACTATACTTCCGACCAGAGCGGTGCCTCGGATCTGTATGTGCCTTATGCCCTGAAGGAGTTTTTCAACTATGATGCCGGTGTACGTTATCTCAAACGAGAGTATTATAACACCAATGATTGGGAAGATATAGTCTATTCAGAACTGCAGGCAGGACGACCGGTAATCTACGGAGGCCAGGCTCCGGAAGGTGGTCATGAATTTGTATGTGATGGTTATGATAACGGCTATTATCACATCAACTGGGGTTGGAGCGGACATGGCAACGGTTGGTTCTTACTCTCAGCACTTGACCCGGGAATTGAAGGAATCGGCGGTTTCGCCGGAGGTTATAATTCCCAACAGACTCTGGTATGTGGTATAAAACCTTCTGTCGGCAACTCTGAAATATGGTATCCTATCTATGCTACCGGTAGCCTTAATGTAAGCGAAGTATACGGTAACTATGGTATAGCACTCTCAATATTAAACGGTGGCATTTTCAATTACTCACCCGAAGCACTTGAGGCTACATTCTATCTGAAGGCCGTTGATGAGTCAGGTAATGAATACTTAGCTGAACAGGGTACTGAGTTGAGTTTCACAGGTGCGGCGAATATGTCACTCAGTGGTTACAATGGCTTCTCTATGTATCTGCCTTTCGGGCTTGCTACAGGCAACTATAAGGTTTATATTGTATTCCAGACAGCCGAAGGTGCTTGGCAGGATCTTTATGTGCCCCTGACAATGTCAGCTTATCTCAACATGAATGTTGATGCTGAAGGTAATCTGACTTTCACACAGGGAACTCCGGAAGAACATGCTGAAATCCGTGTCACTAACTTCTCGGCGGCTTCAACTGTTGTCAGTGGCCAACCTACAAGATTTGATGTAACTCTTGAGAATATCGGTGAGGTGGAATATGCCGGACCATTTTATGCTAATGTCTTTACTCATGGTACTAATGAGCAGCTTTCAAGCTACGGGATAAATGTTTCATTAGCGCCCGGTGAGATATTTGACGGTTATCTCAATCTGACTTATAACCTTCCGGACGGACTATATGACTTGATATGCTACGACATGTATAACGAACAGATCAGCGATATTTTCCCGCTATGTATAGGTGTGTCTTCTGTTATTATGCCTACTGAGATAGTGCTCAGTCAGAATACGGCAAGTATGGAAGTCGATTCAAAATTACAGCTTACGGCTACTGTTCTACCGGAAGATGCCGCTGATAAAACTGTTATCTGGACCTCTTCTAATCCTGAGATAGCTAATGTTAATCAGGATGGTTTGGTTACAGCGTTCTTCGCCGGTGAGGTAATAATCACTGCTAAGTCACAGGCAGTAGAAAATGTATCTGCTAACTGTGTGATTACTGTAACACCCAAGGTTATTGAGGCACAAAGCATCTCTCTTAACGTAACCGAAGCAACCCTCACTGAAGGCGACACACTGACCCTGACAGCTACCGTCGAGCCTGAGGACGCAACCGACAGAACAGTCACATGGACTTCATCAGCTCCCGAGGTGGCTGCCGTAGAGAACGGTGTAGTAACCGCTCTGCTTCCCGGAACAGCGGTTATCACTGCTGAAACTGCAAACGGACTAACGGCTGCCTGTCTAATAGAAGTTGTTAAGAAAGAACCGGAAATTATCTATGCTACTTCAATTACTATTGATCAGACATCAGTCGAAGCCGAACCGGGTACTACCTTTACTTTGATTGCTACTGTATTGCCCGAAGACACAACTGATAAGACTGTAGCATGGACTTCGTCAGACGAAAATATCGCTACGGTAGACGACTTCGGTAACGTAACTATTCTAAGTTTCGGTTATGCTATTATTACAGTATCGACTACCGATGGAACTGACCTGAAAGCGGAATGTAAAGTAGGTATGTCGGGAATCGAATCTCTTATCAGAGAATCTGACACAGCTGATGTATATTCATTAAACGGCTATGTTGTTAAGAAGAATGCGGACGCCCTCTTCTTATCCAACCTGCCTAAAGGTACTTATATCATTCATGTCAACGGTAAGACTTACAAAGTGATAAAGTAAAGATATAATATTTCTATCATGTTGATTTATCGGAGGTCAGACGGTTAGACTGTCTGACCTCCGATGTTTTAATCGAGGTTAGAAAGGTGAACCTACAGAAAAAAAGGACGTTCTAACTATAGAAATGAAAATCTTTTATTATGTATAATACTGAATCATTATTTGATCTTACAGGTAAGGTCGCTGTCGTTACAGGCGGAGGAGACGGTATCGGTAAGGCTTCGTGTGAAATTCTCGCAGCGGCAGGCGCAGCCGTTGTAGTAAGTGATATTTCGCTTGAAAAAGCACAGAGTGTGGCCGACGGTATTGTGGCAGCAGGCGGTAAAAGTGCTGCCGTAGTATGTAATGTGCTCAACAGCGATGATCTTACTCATCTGATAGATTTCACCGTAGAGACTTTCGGTACGGTGAATATCCTTGTCAATAACGCCGGTCTCGGAGGTGGCGGACGCGAGAATCCTTTTAAGATTGACCGTGCATACGTAGAACGTATTTACGCTATTAATGTCTTCGCGCCATGGCAACTATGTAAACTTGCTGCGCCTCACATGCAGAAGTCAGGATATGGCAGTGTTGTCAATATTACTTCAATGAGTAGTATCAACAACAGTCCTGATATGGCTATCTACGGGTCATCGAAAGCGGCGCTTAATCATCTGGCTTCCAATCTGGCTTTTGATTATGGTCCGATGGGTATACGTATCAACAACGTTGGTCCCGGTGCTACACGTACACACGCTCTCGCTACCGTTCTCACTCATGAGATCGAAGCGAAAATGTTAGCTCATACTCCGATTCACCGTCTCGGCGAAGTTTCAGACATTGCCGGTGCAGTACTTTACTTCGCAGCTCCCGTTTCAGCATGGGTAAGCGGTCAGACTCTCATGGTGAATGGCGGTGGCGTTCAGACACTCGACTGAAATATGACATCGGTTTCTGTCAGATATAATCATGATGATATGACAGGAACCGGTTTCTAACCTAACTATATACTATATCTGATTATATGGCAAAAAAAACAAATGTTCTTCCTGAAGATCCAAGACTGGAGAAGATGCGGGAAATAGCAAGCGGTCATGGTGGCAAGTATACCTTGCTCGACACAGACGGCAACATGGTGGTACCACCTGTCTATGATTTTATAACATCTCCCGTCGACGGTATATGCATGGTAAAGAAAGACGGTAAATGCGGTTACATATATACCGACGGCAGTATTCTTGTAGAACCTTTATATGAATCCGCATGGAGTTTCCGCGATGGATTGGCATCTGTCAAAGCAGAAGGGAAATGGGGTGTTATCGACAAGAGCGGTAAGGCTATCATAACGCCTCAGTACGATGAAGAGTTTCATTTCTCCGAAGGTCTGGCTGCAGTCAGCAAAAATAACAAATGGGGTTACATAGACCTGACAGGAAAAGTTGTTATAGAACCTATATATGGACGTGCGGCAAACTTTAATAACGGTCTGGGTATGGTCAGGCTTAATGGTAAATACGGCTTTGTCAATGCACGTGGCGAAATGGTTATACCTCCTGAACTTGAAGCCGTCAAATCAAAATTGTGGGGAGGAGTATGGCGAGGCAATGTAGCAATAGCCACTTCCGGCGGTGCAATGGGCCTCATTGATGTCACAGGACGATGGGTACTGCCGCCGAAATATGCCGACATAAAACTTTTCTCCGACATGGCGTCAGCACGTCAGGAGGTTGACGGGGAAGTACTGATTGACCTTGAGACCACACCCGGCGGAAACGGACTGATTTCACAGAATGGCAGAATAGTGGTACAGCCTGAATTAAAAAAACTTAATAAATTCAGCGACGGACTTGCCGCTGCTGTTGATGCTTCCGGGAAATGTGGCTACATAAATCCAGGAGGGGAATGGGCCATAGCTCCGCAATACGACGCCATCTCTGAGTTCAAAGGAGATTTGGCAAGGGTAAGAACTAAAGACCGTCGTTATGTAATCAATAGGGAAGGTAAGGAAGTTGGAGATAATTTTAAACGTCTGAAGTGGTTAAAACTTGTTACCGAAGATATTATTCCTGATCGTTATGTCATAGAGAGAAACGGCAAATACGGTCTCTTCGACGGCCGCTTAGAAGAACTGCTACCAGTCGAATTTGATGATATAGATCGCTGGGGTGCCACACAGCTTATAAAAGTAATGAAAGACGATAAATATGGTCTAACAGATAAAAACGGTAAAGAAATATTACCTGTTAAATATAGGTATCTTGATATTGTACATGAAGAATGTCCGTTAGCTGTGGTACGTGAAGAATGGGACGCAAATAATGGAGCTGTCAATGCTGACGGAGAATGGATAATACCACCTGTATATTCCAACTGTTCTGTATATGGAAACTCTGGAGTCGTTACTGTTAAGAAAGACGGACTGGAAGGACTTATGGATATGGAAGGCCGCGAAATCCTGCCGTGCAGTCTTGAATATATAGGCTCGTTTAAAAGTAATATGGTTCAGGCAAAGAAAGATGGTAAGTACGGTATCTTATCCAACAAAGGTGAATGGATCATCAGACCGGAGTTCGAAGCTATAGAGTTGCCCTCCGAAGGTCTGACAGCAGCACGTAAGGATAATAAATGGGGCTTTGTCAATCAGGATGGAGAGTGGGTGATTGAGCCTGTATGGGACCTTGTACAAACTGACGGATTTATAAACGGAGTTGCGATAGTAAAAGATGACAACGGTAAATCCGTAATAATTGACCGTACCGGCAAAGCACTCACAAAACCAGCTTCTACCGTAAAGCTGTACGATGTGCATGAAGGTATGAGACTTATTAAAGTCGGGCGTAAGTACGGCTATCTGACTGACGACTGCAAAGTAGCTATCAAACCGACATTCGATGAAGCCGATAACTTTTCGCAAGGTTGGGCACAGGTAAGTTTCAAGGTTGATAAACAGCCCGTATGGACATTCGTCGACCGCGAAGGCCGGTATGGCCCTGTCTATAACGAACAAATCTACCTCTTTGGCCCACTCACCAAAGTAAAGCAAGACGAAAAAATCGCCTTGCTACGTCCTGACGGCACTATGGCGGCTCCCTACATCTTTAGCCGGATAGACGATGCAGCCGAAGGCTTTACTCCGGCCCAAATAGCCGGTTTCTGATAATGACCGGACCATACTGAAAAATACGTAAGAGGCTGTGTCAAAATAAATTGCACTTCAAAAGTTGAACATAAAACTTTTGAAGTGCAATTTATTTTGACACAGCCTCTTTTTTATTCTTATAGGATATACTATTTACAACTTTTTTACAGTTTTCACTCTGCCGGAAGCATAGGTAATGACTACAATCACCGGCTCGGTAGTCTGTGAGGACAGTCGGTGGCCCATAAGGTCGAATACTTCCGTACGAACTATCCTGTCAGAATCAGTATCTATCGCACCGACGCCGGATTCATGCAAGGGTGTTACCTCACAGGCATTGAGTATAAAACCGTTTGAAGCATCGATAACCTGACCTATTATCTTTATGTTATCCGGATTCTGTATACAGTCTGGTAAAGTAAAAGTATATTCAAAACTATACTTCTCATCCGGAATAAGAGTACCATCGATAAAAGCAGCACCGTCGTATTCAGGATATATACCTCGAGCTACATCCTTATACTCATAATCCACAATAACCGGAGGTAAAGATTCCCAGCCGCCCATCTCAGTGCTTCCGCCTGAGTAGGAATTATGTTGATTACCTTTCAAGCCGTCTTCAACCACAGTAAAAGCAAAATGAAGACTTGAAGCGTCAAGTTCGGTATCCACAATAACATCCGAATTTACTTTTACCTCATTATTGTCGAAAACAGTTGCCTTAACGGTGTAACCTACCGGAACAGGCTCATCAATCTCTGCCGCTACCATACGCTTGATATTGAAATAAGGATCGCCGTCAAGATGACGGTTAACCTTACAACCTGGCAGACTTGTCATTGTACTCAGGAAAGGCTGATAATCATCTGTAGTATAAATATCATCAGCATGGACAGCAATAGCGATAACTCTGTCTCCATACATTTCCTTCATCATCTCCAGACCGACAATACCGCGAGGGCACCAACCACACCAGTCACCTGTACCCTCTTCAATAACAACACGGCGTACAAACGCCGGATCGCGCTCTGTAAGGATAGCGGTAGCTTTATTATTGGCTGTATATGCATCAGCCTCACCATTGACAGTCAGCACCTCTACCTCAATCTCATGTACACCTATTCCGGTCATAGGGACAGAAAGTTCAACAGATGTTTCCTCACCCGCAGGTACAGCACAGACAAAACTCTGTTCATCCTTCAGCATACCATCTACAGTACAAGAAAGAGTAAAATTCTCCACGTCATTTACACCATAGTTTCTTACTGTAACAGGCATTATAACAGTACCGTCGCCTGAGGTTACGAAACTGTCAGCAAACGATGATATACCAAGCTCATTACGCGGCATAGACTCACCTTCGACAAGAGCCTCGATACAGAAAGCTCCATTTATTTCTACCCAGGTAGCCTTAGTATTGTAATAGGCATTACAGGCTTCGGGTATCTTACCTTTGGTGTAACCTGCACCTCCAGCTTTGGTAAATGTAGCTTTATAGCCTACCGCTATCTGACTGTCAGGTTCTATATGCCACGGAGTATCAAGAGTCACAGTATGCCAGCCGGCCTCAAGAGTTCCGACTTTCTGGCGTATAGCGTACTCATCATCCTCCATACTGTCTGACAGATAGATATAAACATTATTAGCCTTAGCATTAAGACCTATTCTGACACTTGTTATCTCATTTCCGGCGTATACGCCTGTCTGCACTGGAGTAAGAGTAATCCAAGGGGTTATCGCACCACCCGCGTCACCGTAACCATTGTCGATATCCCCACACCAACCAAGACGGGCAGGGCTCTGAGCCCATATACCCGTCATGGCAGTGAGGAACATCAGCAACATGCTGATTCTTCTCATAGTGTCTGTTTATTTTACAATAACCTTAATAGTCTGATTGCCGGTTGTCACCATATATATACCTTCCGGTAATGTCAGACCCGTGACACCGTCAACAACAGTATCAAGATAGGTAATACCGTCAGTACCGACAATGCGGACTTCTACAGGAGCCACAGACTTAAGTGTCAGAGTGCCCTGTCCGGAAACAACTGTCAGAAGAACATCACCTTCCATCTGAGCTACACCAGTCTCAATATCAGCATAGAATACATTTGATACACATGATTCGCCAGCATCCCAGAGAGTGGTGACATAGTATGTATAGAGACCTCCCTCAGTTAAGATCTCGCTGAAAGACTCTGTGTCTACCACAGCTATCTCTGCATTGTTGCGGTACACTTTATAGCCAGTGAGATTTATATTACGTACCGAACCCTCAGCCGGCACATAAGTTATATCATCAAGCATAAGAATATGGCCGTTATACTGTGTAGTCTGTCTGATAGCGAATCGACGGGCTTCTACGGGAAGAGTAACCGATACCTTACGCCAGTCATTACCGGGCACATTCACAGTTTTAAGCACCTCAAAAGCACTCAGGTCAGGCTCAACGGCATCAAGCGCGTCTTCTGTTGAATAAAGCACCTCGATAATCTCATCGTTTACAGTCTGAAGTGAACGTACCCAGAATTCAACATCGGTAGCGCCTATAACTTCGGGCGAGATAAGCCAGTTATCATTGATTGAAGGCGTCTCACCGAAGAAAGAGAATTCAATAGCTGTGAAACTGATAAGACAGCTGTTACCGGAGTGAGCCTCGAAAGACTCGCGCTGCGGTATACCCTCATAGAATCCATCAGCCTCAACTTGTTCATTATTCCATACCTCCCAAGCCATAGGAGCCTTGGCATTGGTCAGAGCCGGCCAGAATTTAGAGAAGTCGGTGGTAGCACCGTCAGCGTCGTATGTAGTCCACGGACCGAAATCAGATAAGGCGTATGGAGAATAATCCTCGAAACTGTCGGTGACTGGTACAGGCATAATACCTTCCGGACGGTTCCAGCTCAGTGAAACAGTACCGTTATCATCTACCTCACCTTCAATCTCAACCACAGGCATAGTATTACCTTTGACAAATACATAAGCCGGTTCGCAGCTATTGTTGGCCTCAAATTCATCAGCACTGAATACAGCCACAGCATCATACTTAACTGTAGTATATGCATCGCTCACGGCTATACCCATATCCATAGCTATCTCTGCAGATGTACCGGCGGCAAGCGATTCAACCGTCTGTTCGGATACAGGATTGCCGTCTTTATAAAGTATTACATTTACTGAAGCTTCACGACGTCCGGTATTAGCAACTGTTACAGAAGCCTCGGCTTTCTCACCGATAGTTACAGAAGCCGGCAACAGAATATTAGCCAATTCGACATCATTGTCAAATACAGGTGCCACACGGATATTGTCAATAAAGACAGGTGCGCTGCCATCAGCTGCCCACGCTTCAAATAATATTATTATATCCGATGCACTGTCAAGACCGTCAATACCGAATGAATGGCGCTGCCAGCCTTTAGAACCATCATTATATGATACTGTGCCGATTTCAACCGGTTCATTATCATCAATCATGACTTTAAGTGTCACAATTGCATCTTCAGGTTCAGCATCGTTACCATGCCACATAAAGAAAGCCACTCCGGCATTATCAAGACCGCTGACAGATATTCTTGGCGAACGTATCACAGCCGAACCGGGAGTCCAGCCGTTATTGGTAAACATAAGCATACCTTCGTCACCGTCATTAGCCTGTACAGCCATATTATCACCGGTGACAGGCTGCCATGAACCGTGACCGGTCGTAGAAGTCACACACCAGCCGTCGGAAGTAAAGCCGCCTTCAGTCATACTTTCACGTAACGGCATCTCATAAGGTGTACCGAGAGTCACAACCACAGAGGCTGACGCACTTTCACCTGTTGAATTAACAGCCTTCACCAGATAGCGTACCACGTGCTGAGTCTCACCTTCCGGTAATTCATAGCTGTCGTCACTGAACACACACTCACCGAGTTCACTTGTAAGCACCGGGATATAATAACCATCAAGCTCATCCTGACGGCTGACAGTATAAGTAACGTCCGACAGGTCTACATAACCGCCGTTAATACCTTCGGTACCCGGAGCAGTCCATTCTATACGAGCCTTGCAAGGTTCATACTGACGTACTTTAAGAGACTCTACCGAAGCCGGAGTATCAATACCGACATAAGCTGAAGAATGACAGCACATACCTTCAAGGCTATTGCTATAGACAGTCACAGCGTAGGTCATTATACCTGAAGGCACTTCACTGTCAGACCATTCAAATGTCTGTCCGGGAGCGATGCCGGTCAACTGTTCAGTTACATCGGAACCTTCACGACGTATTTCGATACGGTCAATACCTATAAGCGGAGTACCGTCAAGAGTAGTCACAGGAGCCACACCTGACACAGTAACAGAAGGTGCACCCTGTGTGCCTGCCAATACTGTCACAGATTCAGCAGCTGCCGGAGCTGAAGGCGTGCCGCAAGAACGCATAGAGATATTGTCAAGCTGTATCTGCGGACCACCGGCCGGAGTCACATTACGGAAAGAGATGTAGTAAACTCCGTCAGAAGGTATCAGAAAATCATAATAGAACGCACCGTTGCCAGCCGGTACCACAATTTTCTCAGACAGTATACCGTTTGCGTTACCCGGTTCCGGAGCTGTCACAAGCTCAACCTCCATAATACCGCTCTGACGGTCGTATGGATAAATATAGGTATCGAAAGACAGCGTGTAGGCATGACCTCCCTCAAGACGTATCTGAGGAGTGAAAAGATAGTAATCGGCATCAGTAGCAGAATTAGGCATACAGAGAGCATTACCGTTGCTGCCATTCCAGCCGTAACCGTCATCAAGTGAGGTAAAGGTAGTAAAGCGATCGAAACTTTCCCAGTTTTCAAAATCCTCAGTGAAGGGAGGAACATCGATTTCACCCCATCTTATCTGCTCTGTCTGTGCTTCGCCGCCGGCATTTTCACCTGTGTACGCTATAACACGATACGAATAGTAGGCAAAAGCATCACTGAGAGTCTCGGAAAATTCCGTAGTCTTTATATGGTCGGCGACAGTGACCGAATTAGGTTCGCGTATTACTGTATAAGCCAAAGCATCACGATCGAAATCACCGCCGTTCTGCGACTTCTGAGGTGCATCCCATGAAAGGGAGGCCACACCGCTGTCACTGATTGTGAAAGTCAGATTACCGACTGCGGCGGGAGTATCGAGACCAGTAAAAGTAGTAAAACGGCGCTCAGGCGAACGGCCTGCTTCATTAACTGCAAAAAGCTGCACTGTATGATTACCGGCTTCAAGAGACTTACTGAGTTTTACTGTCTCTGAAGGAGAAGCAGAGATAGTCTCCTCAACACCATCCAGTATTAACAGAGCCGATACCTCTCCGAGTGAACCGCCGCTGTAGGTAAGCGAAGGCATAGTGAAACTAATCTCAGCTTCCGAGCTGCCGGGAGCTGAGTAAGCGAAGCTTATATCACTCAGCGCATCAGGAGCATTATTATCACAAGCCGGCATATAAAGCCCTGTGATGTACTCTCCGTTAGGAGTCGGACCGAGATCAGTCTGATTGCCTGTCTCGGCATCAATGGAGTAGACGTGTGTAAACCAGTCTTCGGCAGCACATACCATGTAAATAAGACCTGAGCGGGGGTCGGCTGTAAGACCTAACGGAGATTCAAGAGTCTCTATCTGGCTTACCATAACTGTCTCACCACTACCGATATCAGTTCTGTATATGCCCATATCCGTACCGTTAAGAGTAAGGACATTGCCATCATGGTCCAGACACATACCCATGTAGTACAGATAACCGGGTAACTGTGCTATATTCGATGTCTCAAGACTATCTATATCTATAGCGACAATCCATGGTTCATAATCTACCTGACTTATGGTGTATATAAACTTTCCGGAGGGGTCGATAGCCATACCGTACTGAGGATAGACATTATCCATACGGCGTTCTGAAATCAGATGCCAGTCAGAGACGTCATATATATCAAGATATATAGCATCTCCGCTGAACCAGTCATATTCATGTACTACGGTATAATAACGGCCGTCAGCGTATGTTCCCAGGGATGGAACACGCATCTCGGAAGTACCGTCGATATGTATTGCCTCACCGCCGGTGACAGCCTGAAATGAACACATACCCGCAGGCAGAGGTGAAACAAGACCGTAATAATCGGTCTTATGATAGCCGTACAATAACGGACTGTTTGCACTGCCGGATGTGTATGCCGATACTGTCAGAGGAACAAAGGCACACAGTGAAAATCCTGCGAGTGCTGGCATGAGTCTTGATTTTCTCATAGAAGGTCAGTTGGAAAATTTATGTATAATTTATGGTTCCGGACAATTGTGTCAAGAACGTTGCGAAATTATTAAATATAAGCAGAACGAGTACAATATAGAACTTTCTTTTTTCTTCTGATTCATGAATCAGAAGAAAAAAGAGCATAAAAACAGTATCTTAACATTCTTTTTTACCTTCCTGACGTGCCATTTTCTGATATAGGGAAGGAGTCATACCTGTAAATTTTCTGAATGCTGTATTAAAGACAGAAGCTGATGTGAAGCCTACGCTTTCGGCTACAGACTGTATGGTAAGATGTCCGTAAGCAGCTACGTCTATAAGTCGCCGTCGTGCTTCCCGTACACGGTATCCGTTAAGGAAATTTCTGAAATTACCTCCACTGAATTCATTTATAGCCTGAGATACATATTTTGTATTTGACTCTACGGCTCCGGCCAGAACAGAGAGTGAGAAATCAGGATTACAATAAGGCTGACCGGAATCCATATAGTCAAGGATACGCTGATAGAGTTCCCGATCGGCAGTAATGACACTTGCGGTAGTTTCTGTTTCCGGCACAGCAGTGCTCTTAGGCGATACAGTTACTTCAGAGCGTGTACTCTGTTCAAGTCTTACTATTTCTCTGTTGCGTCTGAAGAGCTGCCTGTTAGCTATAAGATATTTGTTACGGATAAATATAAAGCCACCTATCGCCAGCAACGCTATCACGATAGTCACAATCAATACCTGCTGTGTAGTAACCGTAAGACGGAGAGAAGCTATACGTTCCTCAGACTCACGCTGCTGCTCCTGCTGAAACGAACTTCTTATACTCATATAACCTTCAGGATTCATAAGCGAATCCTGAAGATGAAAATATTCCTCCTGATACTTCAGAGCATGTTCCATATTACCCGCCTTTGTATAGAGACGCATATAGGCTCTACGTGTGTCAACTACAAGATTCGACAGATTGTGAAGCACAGCCAGACTGTCATAAACAGCTAAATAAGACAGAGCGGAATCAAGCATACCTATATTTTCATAATGCTCACAAAGTGCTGAAGCAGGCGAAAGTTTGAGACGCTGCTCCATGCCGGCTGAGTCTACAAATTGTATTGTCTTCATCATATCCGCCACTCCTTGAGAGGGATTGTCAAACATCAGACCGATATAGCCCTTCAGAAGCAGAGTAAAGTAACGCTGGCTGTCTCTGTCTTTAGCTTTCATATCGGTAAGCAGGCGCCCATAGTAAAGAGCCTTATCACGATTGCCGGTATGACAGGATGACAAGGCAAGATTTATAAGCATCCGAATCTCTGCCTTTTCCCGCTGGGCACTCACGGCACGACGATAGGCTTTCTCATAATGCCGTGCAGCGCTCATGAAATCACCATAGGCAAAATGTATATTTCCTATATAGTAATATGTATTAATATAATCATCTGTATCCATGAAAGCTGTATCCGGCAATGCACTCTGCAGGGTAGTAAGAGCCGAGGTATAATCACCGTTAAGATACTGCTGTCTGCCGTTCTGAACAGTTGTATGTGTGTCATGCGACGAATTATCTCTACTATTATTACAGGAAACTATAATAAAACAGATAACGGTTACGACAGTCAATATAGCAGCAGACGACAATAAAGAGTGCAATACTTTATGAACTAACATAAGAGTATTGCACTTTCTAAATATATGAATCCTGTTTACAGATAGGGCCATTTAATCTGTATTCGGTGACTATTTCAGTGGGTTTGAACTACCTGTGTAGGCGCTTGGGTACGATTGCGTTCATCAACGGCTTCAACGACTTTAGCGGCCAGACGGGCAAAAGCAGCTGCCTCGGCATTACCGCTGCCAACACCGCCCATTTCCTCAGCTGTAGCAAGAGCTAAAGTAGTCGGCTCGCCACGGTCTACATGCTCACCTATCGAAGCCACCAGAGGTATCTGAGCTAACAGGGGTACATCAAGTGCTTCAGCTAAGCGTACACCGCCGCCGTTGCCGAACAGATAGTAACGCTCCTCAGGATGAGCAGCCGGGGTGAACCATGCCATGTTTTCTACTATGCCGAGTACAGGTACATTGATAGCCGGTCCCTGGAACATAGCTATACCCTTACGCGCATCGGCAAGAGCTACTTCCTGCGGAGTAGTGACAACTACCACACCTGTTATAGGAAGAGTCTGAACAAGAGTCAGATGTATATCGCTTGTACCGGGAGGTGTATCTATAATAAAATAGTCAAGATCACCCCACCAGGCATCAGTGATAAGCTGTTTCAGAGCGTTGCTCGCCATACCACCACGCCAAAGCACAGGCTTATCCTTATCTACAAGAAAACCTATCGAAAGCATCTTGACACCATATTTCTCTATAGGTTCTATCCAGTCACGACCGTCTTTATTAACCATATAAAGCTGCTCGTCTTCAACTCCGAACATCTTAGGAGCTGACGGGCCGAAAATGTCGGCGTCAAGCAAACCTACCTTATGTCCTCGCGCAGCTAAGGCTATGGCAAGATTTGTGGCTACAGTCGATTTACCGACACCACCCTTACCTGAAGCCACACCGATTATATTCTTAACACCCGGAAGAGGAGTAGCCGGTTTATCGGCTACAGGTTTACGTGTCTTTACAGCTATATTACCCTTTATCTCTACCTCAGGCGAGATGTAGGTATTGATTGCGGTCTCAGCCGCACGCACCACACTACGTATAAAAGGGTCGGTAGGTTTATCAAATATCAGTGAGAATGATACCTTGTTACCATCAATACGTATATCATCCTCTACCATACCGTTCTCGACAAGGTCCTTGCCGTTGCCGGGATATTTCACATTTTTAAGGGCCTCGGTTATCAGGGCCGGGTACAATGTCACCATTTGTTTAGTATTAACTTTTTAAAGTTTAACATTCCGGTATTTATCCTGTTCACCGGTCGGCAGCGGGAAGCTGCGAATGGCGGGGCATACTGCGGTAGTCATCACGTTCTATGTCTTCAGTCGCCGGTTCCAGATAAGGAAAACGGTCATGCAGGCGGAAACTGAGCAACTTTATTGTCTTACCCCGAGCGAGCCACTGAGTTTCATAATAAGTCTTGATACTGCGTACCGGGTCAGCCATACCGCTACCGTAAAGATCATCGGTCTGTTCAAGTACCTCAAAACCGTTTAGTTCCACCAATCGGCGTGTATATTCATACAGAAAAGGTGAATCTGTCTTGAGATGGATAATACCACCGGGGCGTAAAAAACCGGCATATAGAGTGAGGAAACGTGTCGAAGTAAGTCGTTTGCGTGTCTTCTGCATCTGAGGGTCAGGGAAAGTAATCCAGACCTCATCAACCTCACCACCATCAAAAAAAGCTGATATATTCTCTATTTCGGTACGTAGAAAAGCTGCATTATCCAGACCTTCCTCCTCCACACATTTGGCACCGCTCCACAAGCGGGCCCCCTTAATGTCCACACCGATATGGTTATGGTCGGCATGAGCCCGGGCTAAGCCTACGGTATATTCACCTTTACCACAGCCAAGTTCAAGGACTATCGGTCTGCTGACAGCAAATACTCCGCCGTTCCACTGTCCTTTATAAGGGAAACCGGTAGCTATAAGCTGTTCACGCGGATACTGAAGGGTACATTTAAATCCCTTCATATCTGCAAATTTCTTCAGTTTGTTCTTTCCCATTACTATTTCTGTACCAAAAATTTACGGCTCATATACTGTTCGCCGCCACGTGCGCCGGCCACAAGTATATGGCTGTCAAAAGCGCCGCAGTCAACCGTGACTTCAGCGATACCGCCGGGAGAAGCTTTATACAGACAGAGACCTTCAGCTGAATATACTGTCACTTCATCTATACCTTCGGCACAGTATACCGTCAGACGGTCAGCCTGCATAGAAAGACGTATACCACTCTTATTATCCGTAATCCGGTCAACACCTGAAACAGTACAGATATTAAAACGTCCCCACTGTTCATCAGCACGCCATAAATCCTGATAATCATCGCCCACAATAAGTGATACCGAGGCACAGTCTATACCGTCGAAAGCTTCTGATACAGCCGCAGGTATGCGGGCTCCAAGAGCCGTAGCGTCAATATCCTTCAGATGCCTCATACCATCGAATACATGCACTCCGACTTCTGAAAGACCGTCAGCCAAATGTAGTCTCACACCGTCGGCCGAAGCCACACAACATGCACCTAAAACAGCAGCGCCGGCAACTACGGCATCAGCATCAAGGGCATTACAATGAGCTGCGAACAGATCAGGGACATCGGCAGGAGCGCCTTCAAGACGTTCGAGACGCACAGCGCCCATCAGCACACCGCGTCCGAAAACAGCCTGACTGTTGAACACAACACTTTCCAGATGTTCCATACCGCTCAGAGCGAAATCAGAAAACTGACTGATACTGCCAAGTTCAAGCTGGCGCAGGGCAGTACCGGTAAAAACTTCACTGCCTAAACTATGCAGTCCGGAAGGCAAAGATACCTCACTTAAAACTCCGCAGCCTTTAAAAATAGCAGTCGGCAATTCACTTATATGGCTTGCAGACATATCAACACTACGCAAAGCCGTACAGCCGTACATAGCGTACTCCCCTATGTGTGTAAGAGAAGCCGGCAAGGTAAGAGTCTCAAGTGCACTTGTCGCCAGAGCCCCTTCGCCTAAAACAGTAAGCGTGCCAGGGAGTTTTACCTCTACAAAAGGAGTACCCATGAAGATATATTCAGGCATCTCACCGGCAGGAAACCATGTGTGTCCCTGCCATAAGGGACGATGATAAGTGTAAGCCTCGATACTTACACCGCTCAGGTCAAGTGTGGTGACAGGACCCGGATTTTCAGCCAGAGTCATAAGATCACGCACATCTATACTGCCGGTAAGACGTAATTCGGTATCTGTATTTCCGGCAAGTGTACCGGCAAGTGTACCCGGAGAAACTTTCAGGTCAAGAGCCGATGCGAGTGTCGGCACACACATTATAACTCCGGCGGCAATATATCTGATAATACTGTTCATAACATCAGCTTAATTGACCACCATTATTTTGGTAACATTGGCAAGGTTCGTATCACCGGCACCTGAGGAAGCAAGTACAAAGTACACACCTGTCTTGACACGAACATGATTATGGTTGGTTATATCCCACTTGACTTCGCCACCCTGTGCAGGGCCAAGCTCTTTGACCAGATTACCTGCCGCATCACATATCTTGACCAGAGCTCCTTCTCCAAGACCGTCTATAGTGACGTATCCGAAGTAATCCGGACGTACGGGATTAGGATAAGCACGTACAGCTTCCATGTCTCCGGCGCTACCAGTACCCGAAGGGAAATACTGTGCCATACCGTGTAAGGTAGAAATCAGTATCGAACGTGTGACAGGGTCATAGCCTACACTGTAGACTATATTGTCAGGCAGCCATGAATTATCGGTAGTGAATTCACCGAGAATAGTACGGCCATCGGAAGAGGTGCATACGAGACCTGCACCTTTTGTGGCAAACCACTTACGCCCCTGACCGTCGTCAATAATGTCACAGAGCTCGACACCTTCCAGAAGATAGTCGGCAAGGTCGGTGCCATCATTACGTGAAACCTTAATACGGTCTACGCGCTCAGGATTGGTCATAGCCGAACGGGGTTGCATAGTGAAAATACCTGTAGTAGTACCTACCCATACCAAACCGGTCGACGGGTCTTCGTACATACACTTTATGCCATGATGATCGACTACACCACCATCACGGTCATAAATAGTATTCATATATACCACCTGGTCGTCACCCTGGTCAGCAGGTGTACCGTTAGTGTCGATTATCATTATAGGTGCGTCATAACCATTGCCGCAGGCTAAAAGCAGACCTCGGTTTGCCTGAGCCTTCAGAGGCAACAGAATGTCGTAGCTCGTATAATCATCTTTATTATATTTGATAGGCAGTACCTTCCAGGGACGGAAATTATCAGCACCGGTAGTAGCCCGACGGTCTTCGGGTAGCCAGCACCATAGCTCGTAGGGAGTATCGGAATCATGATTCTGATAAGCGGTCCAGAGATTACCGTCAGCATCAAACTGAGGGGCTGTGAACTTATACACATTCTTACGGTTCTGCTTATCAGGCACGACTGCTACGAACCCGGGTAGTGAACCGGTAGCGTCTGAAGCATGCGACATGTGAAGTATATCTTCGGGATCGCTCAGATTTATACGGGCCATACCTTGAAGCATCGAACCGAAATAGATGTAATCATTGTTGTCTGGGTCAATAGCCAGACCGTTAGGATTTCTGATTATATTCTCTTGTGCCGAATTCTGATAAGCCGGTCCGTACTTAGTCCATTCTCCCTGATTCAGACCACTGAGTACTATAGGATTACGCACGGAAGCAGCTGTAAAGTTAAGATTTGTGCCATGATTCGAAGCCAGCATACCGTAACGCGGGTGATACTCTATCTCGTCACAACGGAACACAGCCGGAGCATTAGGCATCATCTCACCGCGTGTAAGAGTCCAGACTTTGCTATTATCGTCATAACTGCGACTATAAAGTCCCTGACGCTCGGCCACATACCAGAATTCTTTAAAATCCCATGTGCCGACACAATTATTACGATCATCAGCATAACGTCCCAAAACCTGATTATTACCGTCACGGGTCAGCTGCTGGATGTTGTCACCACTTGCTATCATATAGCCGTCACGGTTAGGAGTCAGATAGGTACGGTAAGTTCTGGCTACAATTTTATTGTCGTATGAACCGTCAGCCTTAGGCCGCATAACCGTTACTTCATACTGATCAGCAGGTTTAGCGAAGACAGCGATAGCGTTGCTATCAAGCGGCAGCAGACGGGCGGGACTGCTGAAAGTACCGGATTTTACAAAATCAGTAAGATTGAAATTAGGCTGTGATACTTTTGACTCATATACATCACCGTCGTATGCTATAAACAGACGGTCGCCCATACGGGCCACAGATTCAAGTACACGGCTGTAATTACGAGATTCCGCTATCTCAGCTTTGTTATCGTCTATACAGATATAACCGAAATCAGTAGCAAGCCAGGCCTGGCCGGCTTCGGGCCAGAACGTGATGTCATTCACACGCTTGGATATAGGCAGAGAGGCCGACATAAGGCCCGGGATATTACGTATCTCACCGTTATCGTACACAAGGTCGATGTTACAGTTATCGTACACCACGAGAAGATAGCGTTTCTCAGGATTATACTCGGCAAGAGCAACAATATTGTCAGAGAGTCCGGTACGTTTGGTATGACTTATAAGTTCATCAGTTTCTTTATCATAGTAATAAAGAAATGCCATAGGCGTCGAATACTCGGTTTCGGTAGGGATATATGGCTGGGCATAGCCCAGTGTGTAGACACGTGTCGGGGTGTCTACTATTTTGAAAGTATTGCTGTCGTATGTAGGATGTAGCAGCCAATCACCGCTCATGGCGGCGTGAAGAGCACAGCTCAGACTGCATAATAGAAATAGCAGGGTATATATGCGTTTCATAGATGTAAATATGTTTTTCGTTTGCCCTCAGGCCTTTTTATTCGCCACACAGATATTTGCCGAGAGCAGCCATAGCACGGCCTCTGTGCGAGATACTGTTTTTTGCTTCCGGAGTCATATCAGCGAAACTCAGCCCTGTTTCGTCAGCGACAAAAACAGGGTCATAGCCGAAACCGGCGTTACCGCTCGGAGTCTGGGCTATGGTGCCGTCGACACGGCCTTCGAAGAGATGTTCTTCGCCGTTAAGACATAGAGCTATGACTGTAGTAAAATGGGCACGACGGTTGTCAGCGCCTTCAAGTTCGCGCAACAGACGTGCCATATTGGCAGATGAATCATGCCCCGGACCGGCATAACGGGCACTCATCACTCCGGGTGCACCGTTAAGAGCATCGACCATAAGGCCGGTGTCATCGGCAAAACAGTCACATCCATAATGATCACGGACCCAGCGTGCTTTCTGTAGAGCATTGCCGGTAAGGGTATCTGATGTCTCGGGTATATCGTCGTGGCAGCCTATCTCAGCAAGGCTCACTATGCGGAAGCGGTCGCCTGCCATAGCCCGCGCTTCAGCAAGCTTATGGGCATTGTTGGTGGCGAATACTAATTCTCTCACTTTTTCCATATTTCTCTAACGCTTCACTACCCCCCTATATTGTAAACAGCTTATATATAAGACTGCGTGTAGCCTGACATTTGTTGCAGGCTACACGCAGTCTTATATTATTACAAAGATACTACCGGTTACAGTACGATGTTGACTATTTTACCGGGCACAACAATGACTTTGCGCGGTGTCTTGCCATCGAGCCATTTGGCGGCATTAGCATCAGCGAGTGCAATCCGTTCAACTTCCTCACGCGGTGCATCGGCCGGAGCTTCGATAGTGTAGCGGGTCTTTACGTTGAAGCTGACAGGATATTTCTTAACATCTTCTTTCAGATAGTCTTAGTTCCATTCGGGCCACTGTGAAACTACTACTGTACCTTCATGA
>CAMWKC010000002.1 GCA_947174735.1 uncultured Porphyromonadaceae bacterium | reverse complement strand
CCAAGAGATTGGAAGAAGTTGGTACATACCACTTGGAATCCGACCATCCAGAAACCCATGGTAGTTATCTTCAGACAGTTAATAGCACATGTTATCTGCTGTTCGTCCTGCATGAACATTGAGGCTATGGTGCGTGGGTTAAAGGCACCTACAAGACTACCGGTAGTTGTCACTATAACAGCTGTACCTGCTGCAAGCCAGAGAGTACGAAACAGACGATCGAAGCGTCCGGAGCCATAGTTGTAACCTAATATAGGTTGCATACCCTGACATATACCCATTACGATAAAGACAAAGATTGTGACGAAACGGTTGAATACTACTACAGAAGCTATAGCGTCATCACCACCGTATTTCAGCAACGAGTTATTGACAATGGCATTTATAGCTGAACCGGCCACACTGATAAGGAAAGGTGCCATACCTATGTATATGACTGACTTGATTACATCTGCATGTAGACGGAAGGTGCCGCGGACGAAATGTAGCTCACTCGATTTCTTAAAGAAGTGACTCATCACGAAGAAGGCAGTAACTACCATAGAAAGGTCTGTGGCTATAGCTGCACCACGTATTCCCCATTTAAACACAAAGAGAAACAGAGGTGCGAGGATAGCATTCAGTACAGCACCTATTATATTGGTAAACATTGCCTTACCGGGATAGCCTGTTGCACGCATCACATTATTATAAGAGAATGTAAGATTCATCAGTACCATACCCGGTAGTACCCATAGCAGAAACTCGCGTGCGTAAGGCAGTGAATTAGGTGAGGCGCCGAAAAGTTTTAGCAACGGATTGAGGAAAGCAGCAAAGACTCCCATATAGGCCAGACCGATACCACAGGTAAGCATAACGCAGTTGCCTAATATCAATTCAGCCATAGGTTTGTCTTTCTGTCCCATGACAATACTGATACGTGTAGCCGCACCGACACCGATAAGCATGCCGAGAGCTGTGGCCAACATCATTACCGGAAATGTGACAGCGATACCGGCTACAACATTAGGGTCGTCGATAGCATGTCCGATTACGATTGAGTCAATGATGTTATATACAGCACTGACAACAGTACCGACTACGGCGGGTAGACTGTACTTTACTAAAAGACGCCATACCGGTGCGGTGGCAAGTTCGCGCAGACGGTCGGAATTCTGCGGCTTTGATATAGTTTTTTCCATAGTGGCAGAAAATTCGGCGGGAAGTCCGAAAGGAATGTGGAAGTAATCCGAAATATCGGAGGGGCCGATACACATAAAACAGGAAAGACGCCGCAATAGTTGTTTGCGACGTCTTTCCTGTTTTATATTTATCAGCAACCCGATTGGTTACTTCGTTTATCAGTTCTCCTTATTGCGGTTTTTCATTTTCTCACGGAGAGCCTTAGCTTTTTCCTCAGCAGCTGCATCTTTGACAGCGTTCTCAGCATCTTTAGTGGCCTTGATGGCAGCCTGTTTAGCCTGATTAACCTTGTTAGCAGCTGCATCTACAGCTTTATCAGCAGCGTTCTTAGCCTCATCGGTAGCTTTCTTAGCGGCATCTTTAGCAGCGTCAGTTGCTTTTTTGGCAGCATCAGTTGCCTTTTTAGCAGCGTTGGAAGTCTTGTTAGCAGCATCCTTTGCTACTGCCTCCACTTTGTCCTTAGCTTCTTCTACAGGAGCAGCAATCTCTTCGATTACTTCGGTAGCAGTGACGGTAGTATCACACTTGCAATCCGGCTTGCCGCACTGACCATTGCAGTCATTGCATGAATCGCAGGTCATAGTTACTTCTTCTGCAGCTACAACTGTAGCGTCATCTTCGGCAGCTTTATTATTATTACCGCCGCATGAAGTGGCTAGAGCTACGAAAGCACCAGCACAGAAAACTGAAAACAACTTTTTCATGAGTTCGAAAGATGAAAAGTTAATATATAAGATATCCGCTTATTGGAATCAGCTTACTTATTAGCCTTCTGAGCAGCGATAGCTTTGTGAGTATCGAAGATAGCGCGGAAGTCATTAACTGAGCTACGAGTACCGTTATTTGGAACAAACGAAGCAGTTACGATACTATTTTCGAAGTCAGCGCTTACTTCAGCTATAATCTTTGCGTCGGCTACACTGTTAGCATTAGCATAAGAGGCAACAAAAGTATCATCGTTGAAGCTTATCTGCTTGAAGTACTGGTCAAGATAATCGCATATATCAGTATAGCTTTCCTCATCTGTGAATTCAACAGTTAAAGAAGAAGAAGCCAGACCGGTAGTCTCAAAGTTGTAAATGTACCAGGGGAAACCGTCAGCTGAGCCAGTACCGTAAACGAGTAACTCGTTCTCCTTGCTGCTTTCAGTGTCAAGTACAAGATTGTTAACAGCATTCTTAACTGCAGTGTAAGAAGCATTCCATGTCATGAGAGGAAGCACATAGTCGTGGTTGGTCTCTGTAACTGTGAGCTTACAGCTTGCGCTTGCACCGTCTTTAGAGGCAGTTATGATAGCCTCACCTACGTGATGACCTGTTACTACGCCCTTATCGTTAACAGTAGCGATAAATTCATCGCTTGAACTCCATACAGCATTCTTCTCAGAAGCTTTAAGTTCTATGGTGTTCTCATAGTTTACACTTGCAGTAGTGTTGTTAAGTGTGATTGATTTCTGGTCGTCATCATCACCGCAAGAGGTAAATGTAGCAGCCACAGGCAGAGCGAGGGCAAGCATCCAAGCAAACTTTTTCATACTTGTTACTTTTTTTAGTTTATTTAGTTTAGATTTGATGATTTATTCTGAAATTATCAAAGTGTGTGTCAGGGCAGTTAAGTTGCGCTTCCACATTTGTTTGCACCAGTAAGAAGATACATTATTGTACCCAAGCGGGTGCATTATGCGTTGTCTGGGACAGACGCTATTTCAAAAAACGGTGCAAAGTTAGCTTGTTTTATCGGAAAGGCCAAGTACTTTATACCCAAAAAAATATAAAAGCCGTTAATATCTACTATTTTCTTGCCTTCTATCTCTTATTTTTATTGTAAGTGTAGAAGGCAATTGTTAATTTTGTCTGTAAAATTTAATTTGAAACGAATATGAAACAGACAGACGGGGAATTGAAATATCCGGTCGGAATACAAACTTTCGCTAAAATCAGAGAAGGTGGATATGTTTATGTTGATAAGACAGTTTATATACACAAGCTTATCAAACAAGGACAGTTCTACTTTCTGTCACGACCGCGTCGTTTCGGAAAAAGTCTTCTGCTTTCTACGATAGAAGCTTATTATGAAGGTAAGCGTTATTTATTTGAAGGATTAGCTCTGTCAACTCTTGCAGACGACTGGGAGCCGCATGAGGTATTACATATAGATCTTAATTCCGGAGATTATCGCAATATAGAAGGTTTGAATGAGGTGCTTGATTCATATTTGCAAAGGTGGGAGAAGAAATATAGCATTAATAATACATATACCTCACCCGGTCTGAGATTCGGGTCAATAATACGCCGTGCAGCTGAGACTAGTAATAAGAAAGTAGTAATATTGGTTGATGAATATGATAAACCTTTACTCAATGCTATTGACGATAAGGTTTATGCGGAAGAACTACGTGTAGTGCTAAGAGATTTTTATTCGACTCTGAAGACAGAAGACCGCCATATAGAGTTTGCTATGCTTACAGGAGTAGCACGTTTCAGTAAAGTATCTGTATTTTCTGATCTCAATAATCTGCGGGATATTTCTTTTGAGGAGGCCTATAGCGGATTATGCGGTATCAGTGACAGAGAACTCAGAATTTATTTTACTGAGGGAATCAGATTGTTGAGTGAGAAAACAGGGTTGACTGTTAATCAGACGTTTGAAGAACTGAAACACCGTTATGACGGTTATCATTTTGCCGTGGGTACAGAAGGAATTTACAATCCGTTCAGCTTAATGAATGTGTTTAGTGCTAATCGTATGGATAACTATTGGTTTGAGAGCGGTACACCGAGTTATCTTGTTAAACTGCTTCGGAGTGGTGATTGGATACTTAAAGATCTGTCAGGATATACAGTGGGTGAGGAAGTGTTGAAATCTTCCGGTATAGTAACCAAAGATCCTATACCGGCTCTCTATCAATCAGGTTATCTGACGATGGTCAGTTATGATAGGGAGTTAGGAATGGTAACACTCGATTATCCTAATGCTGAAGTAAAACAGGGATTTCTGAAATACTTGCTTCCGTTTTATACCGCTTCTGTTCCTTCACGTACTGATTTTGACATTGCTTCATTTGTCAGAGAGGTACGTAATGGCGACATTCCGGGCTTTATGAAGCATTTGACCAGTATGGTAGCCGGAGTGCCTTATTCAGAGAAGTACAGACCATCTGAATCGCATTTCCAAAATATTATATATCTGCTCTATACTCTGTTAGGCTTTTATGTTAATATGGAAATGAAAACTTCTGACGGCCGCATAGACCTTGTGGTGAGTACAAGTATTTATGTATATATTTTTGAATTTAAAATAGATAAAACGGCTGAGGCGGCTATGGCCCAAATTCATAATAAACATTATTGGCTTCCTTATTTAGCTTCAGATAAGAAAATATATCTTATAGGTGCTAATTTTAACACTTCTACTCGTCGACTTGATGGCTGGATAAGCGAAAAGGTTGAGGATTAGGATTTCTTGAATGAAAAAAGGAGAGGGATTTGGCAGGGTGGAAAAAAAGTAGTAATTTTGGCGTCGAAATACCGCACCACACGGAGGACACTCATCTGTATGAGGTGCCTCCTTTTTTATAATACAGTCAGTATGACCAGAGAAAACGGCGTGTCTCAGAAACGCTTACTTATAAAGGGAGCCTCGGTATGGCTTGACGGCGGCTTTAAAAATGCCGACGTTCTTACCGACGGCACAGTCATAAGCCGGATAGCGCCGGCCATAGAGTCTGAAAAGGATATGCGGGTTATTGATGCCCGCGGATTGCACCTGATGCCCGGTCTGGTGGACATGCATGTTCACCTGCGCGAGCCCGGCTATGGATACAAAGAGACAATAGCCAGCGGTACACGTGCGGCGGCGCGTGGCGGATTTACTACAGTATGTGCTATGCCTAATGTCTTACCGGCCCCAGACAGTGCCGACACACTTCAGCAGCAATTTGATATCATAGACCGTGACGCCGTTATTGAAGTGCGTCCTTATCTTACTATCACACGTGAACGTAAGGGACATACTCCTATTGATGCAGATGGTATTGATATGAGTCGTATAGCCGGATTCTCAGACGATGGCAACGGTGTGCAGGAAGCCGACACAATGCGTCAGGCTATGGAAACGTTAGGTGATAAAAATCTCTTCGCCGTGCACTGCGAGGTCAACTCGCTGTTGCGCGGCGGCTACATACATGACGGTAACTATGCCCGTGAACACGGCCACAAAGGAATATGTTCCGAGAGCGAGTGGGCCGAGGTCAAACGTGATATAGAATTAGCTGCCGAGACTGGCTGCCGTCTGCATATATGCCATGTATCAACAGCTGAAAGTGTTGAACTTGTGCGTCGTGCCAAAGCACGTGGTCAGCAGGTAAGTTGTGAGACCGGTCCGCATTATCTTGCTTTCAGCGATAGTGACCTTCAGGAAGATGGACGTTTCAAGATGAATCCTCCTTTACGTGATTTGCGTGACCGTGAGGCACTGCGGCAGGGTATAATCGACGGCACGGTAGATGTAATAGCTACTGATCACGCCCCTCATTCAGCCGAAGAGAAAAGTCGCGGACTGAAACTGAGTGCTATGGGTGTCGTAGGACTTGAAACCTCGCTTGGTGCTGTCAATACTGTAATGGTAGAGAGCGGACTAATGAGTCGTGAACGTCTTGTGGAAGTCATGTCGATAACACCGCGCAGACTGTTAGGGATGGAAACAGAATTGTGCGAAGGTGCGACAGCTGATTTGACGTTAGTTGATTTTAACCGTGAATGGACAGTTGACCCTGCTGAATTTGTTTCAATGGGTCACAGTACACCATTTGAAGGTATGCAGCTCAAAGGAAATGCGGTAATGACTATTTACCGCGGACGGGTAGTATATGAATCGCTTTCATCTGCTATCGAAGACTGATACCTTACAAATCATAAGACAATGTATAAGAAAGATATATATACAGTGCTACGCAACGAGCAGATAGCCCCTAAGACATGGGTTATGGTGCTTGGTGGCGATACACAATACCTGACGGCTCCCGGACAGTTTGTCAATCTTGCCGTAGACGGAAAATATCTGCGCCGTCCTATATCGTTGTGTGACTATGATGACCATAGTATCACGTTGCTTTACGATGTAGTAGGCGGAGGAACAGCTATCATGAGCCGTGCTAAGGCCGGCGATACTTTTGATGTGCTTACAGGTCTGGGTAACGGTTTCTGGATAGAAGAAGCATACCGGTCTCCGTTATTGCTCGGCGGCGGTATCGGTGTAGCACCGCTGCTTCGTCTTGCCCGTGATCTCAAAGATGCCGGTCAGAATCCTATTGTGGCACTTGGCTTCAATACATCGGCCGACGTAGTGTTGGCTGACGATTTCGAAGCACTTGGACTTGAAACATACGTTTCAACTGCTGATGGTACACGCGGTGTACACGGCTTTGTAACCGATATAGTAAAAGGATTGGAGGCCGGTGCGTATGATTACTATTATGCTTGCGGACCGACACCGATGCTTCGGGCTGTAGCTCAGACAGTACCGTGTGACGGTCAGTTGAGTCTCGACGAACGCATGGGCTGCGGCTTCGGTGCCTGCATGTGTTGTAGCATAGAAACAACACGAGGTTCAAAACGGGTATGTAAAGAAGGTCCGGTATTCAGAAAGGAGGAACTGATATGGAAATGAATTACTCCCATGACATGAGTGTAACGCTTAGCGGTGTGCGTCTTGACAATCCTGTTATACCGGCCAGCGGTTGCTTCGGTTTCGGTTACGGTATGAGTGAGTTTTATGATATTGACATATTAGGTTCAATCTCATTCAAGGGTACTACTCGTGATGCACGTTACGGGAATCCTTTGCCCCGTGTGGCTGAATGTGAGGCAGGCATGATTAATTCGGTTGGTCTTCAGAATCCCGGTATCGATGCCGTGATAGCTGAGGAGCTTCCGAAAATGCACGAAGTATTTCACAAACCGATAATAGCTAACATTAGCGGTTTTTCGATAGACGAATATGTGGAATGTTGTGCTAAGATAGACCGTGAGGAACAGGTAGCTATAATCGAACTTAATGTCAGCTGTCCGAATGTGCACGGAGGCGGTATGAGTTTCGGTACTTGTTGTGATTCTGTAGCTGAGGTTGTACGTGAGGTAAAAAAGGTAATAACCAAACCACTGTATGTTAAGCTGACTCCTAACGTAACCGACATAGTAGCCATAGCACGTTCGGCTGAAGAAGCCGGGGCTGACGGATTGTGTCTTATTAATACTCTCTTAGGTATGCGTATTGATATACGTACACGTCGTCCTGTCATCGCCAACAAAATGGGCGGCTTCTCAGGTCCGGCAGTATTCCCTGTTGCATTGCGTATGGTATGGCAGGTGAGTCGTGCCTGCAGTGTGCCGGTTATAGGCTGTGGAGGTGTGTCAAGTGCCTCTGATGTAATAGAGATGATGATGGCCGGTGCCACAGCTGTTGAGGTAGGTGCTGCCAATCTGCGTGACCCATACGCCTGTAAGGAGATTATAGAAACACTTCCCTTCGAAATGGACCGGTTGCATATCAGTGCTCTGCGCGACATAATCGGTGCAGCACACTGAAACAAATAACAATGACAAAATTAACGACACAATATATGCGTGATGTAATTATAGCCTGCGATTTTCCATCGGCTGAGGAAACGCTGGCATTTCTGGATAAGTTTGAAGGCGAGAAGCGTAAACCCTTCGTTAAGATAGGTATGGAGCTTTATTACGGTGCCGGAAACGAAATAGTACGCGAAATAAAGCGTCGCGGCCATAAGATATTTCTGGATTTAAAGCTACACGATATTCCTAATACGGTGCGTAAGGCTATGAAAGTACTTTCGGCTCTTGATGTGGATATGACTAACGTACACGCTTCGGGCACAGTTGAGATGATGCGTGCCGCTCTCGAAGGTCTGACACGTGCCGATGGTACACGTCCGTTGCTAATAGCCGTGACACAGTTGACTTCGACTTCGGAGGAGGCTATGCAGAAACAGCTGCTTATCAATGCCGGTATAAATGACACTATCGCTCATTATGCACGTAATGCACGCGAAGCCGGACTTGACGGCGTGGTTTGTTCGCCTCTTGAATCAGCATTGGTGAAGGAAGCCTGCGGTAAGGATTTTATCACCGTGACTCCGGGCATACGTTTTGCCGATGCTGCAGCTGATGATCAGGTACGTATAACCACTCCGGCACGTGCCCGTGAGATAGGTTCGGATTTTATCGTCGTAGGCCGTCCCATAACAGCCGCTTCCGACCCTGTAGCCGCTTATCGTCGCTGTGTTAAGGAATTTCTTGAGCAATAATTATCATACACATCTGAACAGTCATGACAACAAAAGAGAAAGTAGCCAAAGAACTGCTTGACATCAAGGCAGTATTCCTGCGTCCTGATGAACCTTTCACATGGGCCAGCGGTATTAAAAGTCCTATATACTGCGATAATCGTCTGATACTTACTTCTCCTAAAGCTCGCAAAGTGGTTGAAGAGGCTATTGCTGCCACTGTTACAGAACGTTTTCCGGAGGCTGAGGTTCTGATGGGCACAAGCACGGCCGGTATAGCCCATGCCGCTATAGCTGCCTGGATTCTTGATAAACCTATGGGCTATGTACGCGGCAGTGCCAAAGACCACGGCCGTAACAACCGTATCGAAGGACGCCTCGAACCCGGAGCTAAGGTAGTCGTGATTGAGGACCTGATTTCGACTGCCGGCAGCTGTATTGAGGTGGTTGAGGCTCTGCGTGAAGCCGGTGCTGAAGTTCTCGGTGTAGTAAGTATCTTCACTTACGGTATGAAGAAAGGCCTTGACCGGTTAGCAGCTGCCGGAGTTACTAACTATTCGCTTAGTGACTTCGATACTCTCGTAGGGGTAGCTGTTGAGCAAGGTTATATAGCTCCCAATGACGAAGCACGTCTCAAGAAATTTATGTCAAATCCATCTGACGAATCCTGGATCAATTCATAAGCAATGCGTC
The DNA here is from genome assembly GCA_947174735.1 of uncultured Porphyromonadaceae bacterium. Lineage (GTDB taxonomy): Bacteria > Bacteroidota > Bacteroidia > Bacteroidales > Muribaculaceae > Lepagella. Next base: position 21,549 of record CAMWKC010000002.1, on the reverse strand, counting down.
ATCTTATAGACCCTACTGACCTCACAAAAGAGGAACTTAACGAAATCATTGACCTCGCCCTTGACATTATAGCCAACCGCGAGAAGTATTCAGAAGTGTGCAAAGGCAAGAAACTTGCCACACTCTTCTACGAACCATCGACACGTACACGTCTTAGCTTTACGGCTGCCATGATGGAACTCGGCGGCAATGTGCTTGGCTTTGCCGATGCCAAGAGCAGTTCTGTGAGCAAAGGCGAGACTGTAGCTGATACTGTGCAGGTAATAAGCTGCTTTGCCGACATTATAGCTATGCGTCATCATGAGGAAGGAGCAGCTCTTGTCGCTGCTATGAACTCGCGTATACCTGTTATAAACGCCGGAGACGGCAGTCACAGTCATCCAACTCAGACTCTTACTGACCTGCTGACTATCAAACGTGAGATAGGACGTTTTGACAACATAACGATAGGCTTCTGCGGTGACCTGAAATTCGGCCGTACTGTGCACTCTCTCATCAAAGCTCTGTCACGTTACGAAGGTGTGAAGGTTGTGCTTATCGCTCCTGAACAGCTGCGTCTGCCCGACTATATGAAACATGAGGTATGCGACCTTAACGGTATAGACTATAAAGAAGTCGAGACTATGGAAGAAGTAATGCCGGAACTCGATGTACTTTACATGACCCGTGTTCAGAAAGAACGCTTCTTTGATGAAGACGAGTTTGAGCGTGTAAAGGACAGCTTTATACTCGATCCCGAAAAACTGAAAACTGCCCGTCCTCACATGCGTATACTTCACCCGCTGCCCCGTGTGAATGAAATCACCGTAGAAGTTGATTCCGACCCACGTGCCGCCTATTTCCGTCAGGTTGAGAACGGTAAATTCGTTCGTATGGCTCTTATGCTGCGTCTGTTAGAGTGGGCCAAAGCCGACAATTCAAAGCCCGATCTTGTACCTGCTGATGCTATACGCGGACAGCATGTATGCTCTAACCGCCGCTGTATCTCGAACATTGAGAATGGTGTTGAAGCTATCTTCCGACCCTCAGCTGAAAAAGACGGTGCCTATCGCTGTCTCTACTGCGAATCACGTCCGAAGTAAATATTTTATAAGCTTCAACAGAAGTAAGTTTAAATAGAAGAATGTGTCAGAGCTTTCTGCCGTATTAAAGCTCTGACACATTCTTCCTTCTATATATCTACTAAACTATATCTACTAAATTCTATATAGTCTCTATCTAATCGTTGATATTGAGTCGTTCAATTTCCTCAGTAGATAATCCGGTAGCTTCGGCTATAGTAGTAAACGCTACGCCGGCTTTCTTAAGCTTTACAGCCATTTCAGTGCGTAATTTCTCCATGCCTAATTCTATACCTATCTGCATACCTTCTTCACGACCGATAAGTTTACCTTCCCACAGACCTTCATTGTGAGCGGTCTCCATCATGCTTCGTGCGCTTACCATCGAGTCCAAATAGGCATAATAATCATTGCGTTGTGCGGGGGAAAGCGAATCAACACGCATAAGTTCACGGGCTGTATCAAGACCCGGTGCTGTGGCATCATCGGGTATGGTGCCCGTTGAGAGGAAATACATCCACTGGTCGAGCGGTGTGCGTGACCAGCGATCGAAATTATTGACACGCAGCACATAATACTCCGGAAATATATCGTGTACCTTGGAAGCATTGTATTTCTCAGCCCATGACTTAGGAAGTTCCAACAGTGTGCCGGTGTGAAGCCCCCGGAATTCCGTAGTGCCCACATACACATCGTCGTCACCCGTGCCGAGGTCAAAATACACTATGTTCACACTGTACACCTTGACCGCCTTCCCGTAATCCTGTCCTTTGCGCAGATACTCGCTCACAAGACGCGAAGTGCCGAACAGCATACGGTGGAAGTACGAATCCTCCGTCTCGTTCTGAATCTCGATGAGTATCTTCTCACCCTCACGGTTCTCAGCTAATATATCCACCCTGTTCTGCTTGTTTTCGTCATACTGACGGTTACTCTCGCTCTCAAGCAGTGCCTTTATACGTATTTCCTTACTCAACAGTGAGGTCAGAAGACCTTCGAGCACCTTATAGTTCGCCTTATCGCGAAGCATACGTTTCATAGCCCAGTCAAAACGTATGTACCTGTTAACATCTCTTCTCATATCCTCTTTTTGCGGAGCCGCTTCCGACTGACCGGAGAAGTCCGGGGAATACTGCGGGTGGCTCCTGCGCAAATTTACGCCTTTTTCTTCGAACATCAAAATCTCCTAATGTCTCCCTGTTTTTTAATATCTTCAGGAAAATTTACGAGATGAAAGAGTTGAGAGACTGTTGTAAAACTCAATGACATAATACTTGTAAGGACATGTAGGTAATATGTTAAATTGAGAATCAATTACTTATATTAACATCTAAAAGGCATGTCTCTACAAAGAGGGTATTTTGCAACAGCCTCAGAACCGGTTAAGTTCGTCATTTCCTGCGCCTTTTCCGGCATAACGGTCACGCGTTACGTTGAAAGTGTATTGCAGGGTTAAGTGGAATGTCCGGTTAGTGATATGACTGGACTTAAAGATTGTAACGTCTTTATTGTAGAGGGTAAAGCTTCTTATGTTTTTATTAAAGATGTCGTTAGCTTCCAAGGTAATATTGAATCGGTTATTGAAAAAAGCCTTGTGGAGTTTTGCGTTCAGATAGGAGGTTGATGTGATTTTAGCATTTTCTCCGTTTCCGGCACTCATCCATTGCAGGTCAATATTCAGCCAGATATCATAAGGAAGATGAATTGCGTTTTGAAACTGGATAAGACCTATCGGATTATTAAGTCTCTTACGCTCTCCGGTATAATCAATAGTCAACCATTGTGTGATGAGTCCGGCATTTATTTTAGGCTGCCAGCTGCTTAGCTGAAACTGGCCTCCTACAAACGCTTCAAGTTGTCGTATCTTCGGAAAATTCTCCTTTGTGATAAGTTTTATCTCTCCATCCTCTCCGTAAGGAAGAGTTGTATTAAGAATAGGGTCTTTCTTGTAAGAGTATGAAAGCTGTCCGAAAAAATGACTCCATACTCCGGCAAGTTGTATATTATGTATTTTTTCCGGTTTCAGATAGGGATTACCGCCTTCAAATGTGAAACGGTTAATATAGTTTATCGTTCCGTCAAGCGCACTATAGGTAGGTCTTTGGGTTTTATAAGTGTAACTCAGAGCTAACTGTACTCTCTGTAACATGGTAGAGAATGTTACAGACGGGAACAGATTGTTGTAACTGCGGCTCATGTCATCACGTTTCTGTCCATTCTCAAGGTATTTGAAAGTGACATGCTCATATCTTAATCCTGCTCCGAAATTCCACATTCCGAAACGCTGGGCAAATTGTATAAATCCGGCAATATTATTCTCATTAACCCGTGATGTAGTGTTTATTAGTAAAGAGGCATTTGTGATGTAATCCGTTATGAAGCATGAAGAGGTATATTCTTCGCCAAATTCTATTCTGCCTTTCCAGACAGGATAACTGAACACAAGTTTTTCAGCAAACAGCCGACCGTGATTTGTGGTACCTGAACTGATTTGCGCATCTTCAAAATTTCCGCTCAGCTCATTATTAAAAAGATCGGCGACTTTCTTCTGCCACATAAAATCCATATTGAAGTCTATACCAAGTCTACCGGCTATACCAGTATAATATAGATTCATACGATGATTGGGTATTGTGTGGGACTTTTTATGTATATCCACAGAGAGTTCGTCATATAATGTGCTATTACTTAAAATCCTGCTGATTACCGAGTAATGCGCATTAGCGTTACTGACTCCGTTAGCATAATATGCTCCTATTGACTGCTGAGGATTAAACATGTATGAGAAACCGATTTTACCATAAAAATCGCGGAGTTTAATTTTTCCATATTGTTCCATTATCTGATTCCAAAGGACGGATGAACGTGTTAACATATCGTTAGTCGCTGCATCCTCCTTTTTCCCTTCGGAATAACTGAAATTACCAAATACTTCCAAGCCACCGGTACGATATTTCAGATTGAGTTGCTCTGCATTGTAGAAATATTTCTGCAACGAACCTTGTGCGCGGACAAGACCACTGATACCATCCCCCTGCGGTGCCTTCAGTGTAATGTTGATTACAGCTTTAGCAGAGGCACTGTATTTAGCTCCGGGATTAGTTATAACTTCCACGTTCTTTATATTCTCAGAACTTATATGTGCAAGGTCAGATGTGTCCTGTAATAGCCTGCCATTGACATATATTGCCGGATTTCCTTTGCCAAATACTTCGAAATTACCATCTGAACCAAGTATCATAGGTATCTGAGTCAACACATCGTTTGCAGTGCCTGCATGTTCAAGCTGAGTGCCTGCTACACGGGTGAGTAGAGCGTCACCTTTAAGAGAAGTTATTCGTGGATTAGCCTTTACCACCACTTCTCCGAGGGTATAAGTCACACTGTCAGTCTCAGTGTTATTTGTCTGTGCTTTCACTGATATAGTAGTGACAACAGCGAATATGAGAGTTATAATGGTTTTCATGATTATTATTTTGAGTCAGATATGATATTTTATTACTTCTTCAGTTTTTCCTGAATTTTCTCCTTGAATTTTTCTTTAATTTTCTCTTCTACAAATTCAATCGGATCGAAATCACATTCTTTTACGCAGAGGGCTGTTTTATAATCATCAGAGAAGATAACATCGGCAAAATATCGTGTTTTTTCACCGTATTCTTTATTGGTTATTGTATATATTACACCTACACACGGACGTGTTACACCCATGAATACTGTATCCCGATGATTGGAGAGGCCGACGAATCCGAAGGTTTCTTCATCGGTAAGTCCGGCTTCGATATACTCACGCATGGTATTAGCGATTTTACTTTTGGTTGAACCGGCCTCGCAAGCCGGTAAAATGACCAGCGAGACAAGAATCAACAGCAAAATAAGCAGTCTGTTTTGTGTCATGATTTTTGAAATTTAATGTTTAACTTTGATACGAAATATTGCGGTTTCGACATTGCAAAGTTAAGCTCATTTAGTGGCTTTCACCTACTAAATGAGCTTATAAATTATCTAAATAATTAGTATATAATAATCTGATTATCAGTATATATCTATATTAAAAATCTAAATAAGGACTTTTGGTATCTAAACGGGTTCAGAAGGCTTTAATTCGTTCGTCCAGATAGCTGATAAAATCTCCGTTTTCAAGGGTTCCGAGCTTCTTACGGATAACTGATTTACGTGTGTAAATTGTGGCTGACGTCTGTTCGGAGAGGACCGAGATTTCTTTTGTTGAGAAACCGGCTTTAAGCAGCACTATAATCTGTTGCTCCTTATCATTGAATATATCTGGATATTTTCTGATGAGTTTTGTATGAAAACCGTTATACAGATTATCAATCATTGAGTAGAATTCCGGCCAATCAACTAAAGACTCTATTGAGACTTCATTTTTACCTACAGTTGAAATTTTCTTAAGGGCATCACGGCTCTGTTGGGTGGGTATACCTGCAAAGGTTTTGAATATTCCGAGCTGACGAAGTAAAGCTGCTTTCAGTTTGTCGCTGTCAGATGAATCGGCTTTTCTTTCTTCGGTTTTTTCTATATCTTTCAACATCTGCTCCAGTGTTTCGGCACGTTCTTCAGCCTCTACGAGACGTTGCTTTCGATGTTGCAGTATGAAATATACAATTATACCACTGACAATCACAAAAAGAGAAATGCCAAATACGAGTAGCCAGAGTTGTTGGCGCTGTATTTTCAGTTTATATATGTCATCGTTAAGTTCTATCACAGACTCCAGAGCTGTCTGTCGGTCAAACTGGGAAAACTTATAATTGCGATACAGATTTCTGGTAACGTTATGCATTAGTACGGAAGGAAGTCTACCGGATTCCTTAAACTTTAAGGCAGCTTTCAACATACCGATATAGCCATAAATCTCAAACATTGGTTGAGTTGCATCATAGTTTATGCTGTCAAGCAACTCTTGTGCTTTATTTGTATTACCTGAATTTGCATAAAACTGAGATAAGGAAATTTGTCTGTATATATTCTCAATATCATTGACAGGTTCTTCGTGGTGGTAAATTCTGTTCATCACCTTGATAGCTTCCGCTGAATGTCCGGATCCGTCAAGAGTCTCTGCATATCCACGATAAAATTTTCTGTAGACTTCCGGATTAACTTTATCTGTGACTCCTATACCGATAATACTGTCGTATAGAGCAAGAGCTTCAGCATAATTCCCTTGCATATATTGAGCTGTACTTTTTGCCGAGGCGAATTTCAATATCTGTTCCGGCACATTAGTATGATTCAGTAACCAGTCTGCGTAAACGTATGCATTTATATAATTCTGACTATTGATTGATACTTCAAGGAGATGGATATAGGTATCCCATAGCAATTCAGGATTCTTAATTCGTGGCACCATATCTTCAAGACGACGTAATGCCGATTCGGAGTCGCCTTTTATGAAGTCATAACCTGATAGTAATTGTGAAGCTATTACCCAGTTTGATGTGTCACCTATTGAAATGTAGTAAGCAGCTGCATCATTCAGCAATGTATCGGTAATAAGGGAACGTCCGACACGGATATTGGTTAACGCTTTGGTAAGTATGTAGCGGGCTTTGAGCGAATCTGTCTTAAGACTACTGTAATCTATATTTCGCAGAATAGTATATGCACTGTCGGGTCGCTTGCCGGAGAGTTGTGAAGCTATGTTAAGCTTATCAGAAGCTGATTCATTACAGCTGATGATAAATATAGCTGATATGAGGAGGAAAACGAGGGGTAACAGGTTTTTCATATTCATTTGGTTTTATGGCAAAATTACTGATAAATTACCTACCGGAGTATATGTAAAGATAAGTATTTAGAGGTGTAGGGGCTATATGTCTGCAAAAGTATAAATAAAATAAATGAAGCTTTCCGCATCACTGCCGAAAGCTTCCGTTCTTGCATGAGAAAAATGTTATAAAATCGTTGTGACTCACGTTCACATTATCTGAATTAATTATTTTGTTCTGCTTGATTGGTCTTCTTTAGAGGCGCGCCATACTCCATTGACTTTATCGCGTCCGAATCTGTAACTTATTCCAAACAGGACATAGGCTGTATGGGCGTTAAACGTTTGTCGTATCGTATAGTCAGCATAGCGTTCTTTTGATCTTGTTTTATTCCAGCCGAAAATGTCATTTGCTTTCAATTGCAGATTTAGACGGTTGTTGAGCAGGGAATAGCGGAGCGAGAGATTGAAGAGTTGGAAAGATTCATAATTGATTAGGTTCTGCTGCCATGGAAAGAAGTGGGTAAACTGGACTGCGAATATCAGGGTTTTCGGCCTGTTAAGCATTATGTCGGATGAAACTTCTAATTTACCCGACCAGTCTTCCATACTACTGATTTTGAAATCAGGTACATCGCTATGTGAGAATGTGCGAAATACCTCACCGCCTACTTTCATTTCCCATCTGCCAAAGAACGTACGTTTGTAATTGGCATACAATCCTGTCTTGTTTGTAGAGAGACAATTATATGGCAGTGTGCTTATAACACCATTTTCATCAAATCTACGGATATAGCCGATAGCATCAGAGGCAAACGACGTGTAAAGCACGGCATAGAGTCCTCCTAATCCGTAGTAATTTATTTCGGCATTGTTATAGATAGTTGGTTTAAGAGCCGGATTTCCGGCAGCATACTCGTCGGTAGTGGAATAGTATTTGAAAGGATTTAGCTCCCAAAGGTTGGGACGTCCCATGCCCATGGAGTAACTGATGTTGAACGAGCCGATACGGCCTTTATTCCATGAGAGATTAATTGACGGAAACAGATGCCCGTATTTGTCACGGTCAACGTGGTCGGCAGACTGTTGTGTTCCTTTGGTGCGTGTGTATTCATATCTGAGGCCGACCTTACCCCAGAAACCTGCGCCAAGAGTACGTGAGGCCGTAATGTAGGCAGCTGCTATACGTTCTGAATAGTCAAAAATGTCGGAGTTCCTATTTAGTGCGGAACCATTCATAGAGGTCTGCTCCAAAAAGTTGTCGGAGGAATTAAGAATATCGGTATAAGCGACGCCTGTTTCCAGTTGTGCCCAGCTATACGGCAGTTTAAAGTCGGCTTTTCCGCTATGGAAACGGTAGATGGTTTTTCCATCCTCGTTCACGCCATAATCCTCAGAGTCATTGCTATATGTGGTTGTAATGTCAGATAAAGTAGGGCTATGACGGTTGAAATAGTTGTAGGTCAACTGCAGGGATTCTCCTTTGGTACCGAAAGTCCAGTCGTAAAAGCCGGTAAGTGTCAGCGCATTATTTGGTCTCGATTTAGTAAAAGATTGCGATGATGAGGTATATTCTCCATATTTAGTGAAGTTCGTTCCTTTGCTCGACACGGATTCATAATTATAGTTCGCAATCATACCGATATTCATGTCAGATGTAAATTTATATCTGAATAGAGCATTAAAACCGGCATCAAACAGATGCGATTTAGTCTGAGTTGAGGAAATACGGGAGGAAGAACCGTCTAAAAACGAATATTCCATATCGTTGTCGTTGGTGGAGTAGTAGTTTGACATACTTGCATCAAGCGACATATCCCACTTTTTTGTGGTGTGACTTATACTCCCGCTGAAGTACTCGCGCAGCTTATCGCCATAATTCAACGAGCCATACACGCTTCCTTTTGTACCGAGGGTTTCATTATGTGTGGTAATTGAAATATACACGGCATTAGGTTCCGCTGCATATCGTGAAGGAGGGGTAGTCAGCAACTCGATTTTTTCAATATCTTCGGCGCGCAGGTTTTGGAGACGCATTGCCATTGCCGATGCGCTAAGTTCCATCAGTATACCGTCAATGATATAACGAACGTTATCCTTGCCGGCTACAGATACTGTTCCGTTATTAACGGAAACACGAGGTATACGATCAAGTATGGTTACACCATCAAGACCTTTGGCATAAGGATCATTCTTTACAAAGTATACGAGTTTACCATCTTGCTGCTTTACAACCGGACGTTTCGCTACTATTACGACTTCTTTAAGTTCAAGTTCTTGTTCCCAATGTGATGTCAAAGAATCATTGGGCGTTTGTGCGAAAAGATGTATAGGGAGAACTGCCACTATTAACAGTAGCATACGGTATATGTTCATAATATGAATTTTAGATTATTGGGATAATGTTATTTCTTATGGTCAGTCAGTGAATAAAGATGTCAGACTATCTGTTTTCAGAGGCTTTACATCATAGATACGATTCAATGATTAAAATGTAACAGGTACAGATAAAAAATTTATTGTCTGTTGTAGGTTATAATTGTCAAAGAGGTCAGTTAAAACGGATTATAGGTTATGGTATGGATATATATTACTGATTTATATATTGAAAGCTCTGTGTCTGATAATCAGACACAGAGCTTTCAATATTAATTTTATTAAGTAAAGACTAATGCTTCGGCATACTCATATCTGACCGCGTATATCTCGAGCTGTATCCATTTAATACTTATCAACAAATCACTCGCGCAGACGTGAGTCAATGACAATCGTTACCGGTCCGTCATTTATCAGACTTACCTGCATATCAGCTCCGAACACACCACGTTTTACCTCCCGACCTAACAGTTTTGTAAGTTGTTCGCAGTAAAGCTCGTAGAGCGGTATGGCCACATCGTGTCCGGCCGCATGTATATAACTCGGACGGTTACCCTTCTTTGTTGAGGCATTCAACGTAAACTGACTTACAGCCAATGCTTCGCCTTCTATCTCTATCAGAGAACGATTCATCACACCGTTGTCATCGGGAAATATACGCATGGCTGCAGTTTTGGCTGCAAGCCACTCCGCATCGGCAGCTGTGTCACCATCAGCTACACCGACAAGAACCATCAGACCTCTTCCTATTGCGTTGTGTAACTCTCCGCCTATTGATACCGACGCCTCACTCACACGCTGAATCACTAATCGCATGAAATCAGATATTTAATATTATTACTGCAAATTTATAAAATTATTCCCGAAATACTAAATCTGGTTTGACAGTATCATAAATTATTCTTATTTTTGTAACTGATAATATTTAAGCTGTATGGTACCTAATATGAACAATACAGATAATATGTTAGCTTTATTAGAAAGCTATATGCCTCCCGATTGTGATGAAGTAGCTCGGCAGATAGCTGATGATTTCCGCAAACGCCGTATTGAGAAAGGTCTTACTCGTGAAATGGTAGCTCGGCAGTCAGGCGTGGCCTTAGCCAATATCTCACGCTTTGAACAGAAAGCTCTCATCTCACTCAGAAACCTGATTCTGTTGGCGACGGCACTTGGCTACGTAACGGAACTCAGAAACGTATTTTCTGCTCCAAAATATTCAACGATGGAGGAACTCACTCAGATACGTAAAAATATGGGTAAGAAAAAAGCTTATCACAGGAAGAAATGAAAAAGATCAACCGACTTCATGTGCTATTCCATAACCGTCAGGTAGGTATTCTTTCTCTGACTCCCGATAACCGTTTATGCACATTTGAATACGATGCACAATGGATTGGGGATGGTTTCAGCATATCACCGCTCGAACTTCCGCTGAAAGCTGGTTTATTCATTGCCAAACCTACTCCTTTTAATGGCAGTTTCGGAATCTTTGAAGATAGTCTACCCGACGTTTACGGACGTTATCTGTTGCATAAAGTCCTTATGCACGAAGGTATTGATGATGCTACTTTATCTGTTCTTGACCGTCTCAGTATAGTAGGAGAAAATGGTATGGGTGCCTTGACCTATCGACCTGAAACAAATATTATCATCGGTAAAGAGACAGATGATTTTGATTTACTTCAGGCAAAAGCATTAGAAATACTGAAAGAGAAACAGGACTATGATGCAGAGTTATTACTTTCTAACAGTGGCAACAGCGGCGGAGCACGTCCGAAAGCAATTTTCTCAGATACAGAAGGTCATTGGATTATAAAGTTTCGTCATATATACGACCCACGAGACATTGGACAGCAGGAATACCGCTATAATGAAGTAGCTCGGAAATGTGGGATTGATGTACCTGATTTCAGACTTGTTAATGATAGGTTTTTTGCTTGCCGTAGATTTGATATTGCCTCTGACGGAGGTCGCCTACATGTAGCTACAGCCGGAGGACTACTTAATGTATCGTTAGCTACACCGATACTTGATTATAGCAATCTACTTGCGCTAACTGGCTATCTGACTCAAAACCCAAGCGATGTAGAGGAAATGTTCCGTCGTATGATATTCAATTATTTCACTGACAACAAAGACGATCATTGTAAGAATTTCAGTTTTTTGGTTGAACGTAATTCTACAGGTAAGTGGGAATGGCGTCTTGCTCCTGCCTATGATCTGACATTATGTACAGAAGGCTATAACGGTCAGCATGCTACCTCAGTTAACGGTACAGGTACTCCGACACTTTCTGATTTCATAGCTGTGGGAACTAAAATTAAAATAAGTGAAAAAAAGTGCCGTGAAATTATAGAACAGGTAAGTGACAATTGTGCCGAACTGCGACGTTCATATTAAACTTTTATTATTAAATGATTTGTATTATGAAAATTATCAAACGTTTATATCTGATGCTGTCTCTGGCGCTACTGATGAATGCGGTATCTGTGGCTGCTGCCGATAGATATGTAGGTGGAGATATATCATTGTTGCCTGAGTATGAAGAAGCAGGTGCGCAGTATAAGACTCACGACGGCAGACCTGTATCTGAATTGCTACCCTGGTTGTATGAACAGGGCATGAATGCGATGCGGGTACGTCTGTTCGTTGATCCGGATAATTATCAAGGGCCGGGTGCTGATACCAATGCATGCCAGTCGCTTGACTATATTTTACCGCTGTGCCAGCGTATCAAGCAACAAGGCTTTGCACTTATGCTTGACTTTCACTATTCCGATACATGGGCAGATCCTGGTGCACAGTGGACTCCGACCGCATGGGCAGATCTTGACGATACGGCTTTAGCACAGACCCTGTATGAATATACACGTGATGTGCTCATGACACTTACCGAAGCCGGTGCACAGCCTGACTTTATTCAACCCGGCAATGAAATAAGTTACGGTATGCTCTGGGGTCCTGTAGGTACATCTGACAAAGAACTGAAGAAAACATTTATGGGTTCGGATGCTAACTGGCATCGTCTCGGTGACTTGCTCAGTCATGCTATAAAAGCCTGTCGTGAAGTGTGTCCCGACGCAGGCATAGTACTACACACCGAACGTGTGGCTACCCCCGATGTACAGCGCAACTTCTACGATTGGATGCAACTCCTTGATGTCGACTACGACATTATAGGTCTCAGCTATTACCCATATTTTCACGGTCCTCTTTCATCGCTTAATCGTGCTATCGAAGATCTCGAACAGCATTTCGGTGATAAACGAATTATGGTGGTTGAGACAGGTTATTCCTATAAATGGGAAGTGCCCGGTACTGATCAGAAAGTTGATTATCCTTATTCCGATGAGGGACAGAATCAGTTTGCACGCGATCTTGTCGATATGCTTGAACAGCATAATTCTGTAACCGGATTATTCTGGTGGTGGCTTGAATACAATGCCTACAGCACATCGCTCTCAGGGTGGTATAATGCACCTCTATTCGACAGCACTACCGGATGTGCCTGTTCAGCTCTTACGACAATATGTAGTTTTGCCGAAAGCGGCAATAACGTTAACTGCATTAATACTGACTCTCCTGTGGAGTCGCTATGGTTCGACCTTAAAGGACTTCCCGTAACAGATCCTACTCTGCCAGGTTTCTATATAAGTCGTAAAGGCAAGATTCTTATACCTTAAATTCAGCTTTGAGATGTTAGTAAAGGTATAATTTCTGTAATCGAATCGATCACATAATCAGCTCCGGCTTCGATGAGCTGAAAGCGATTATGATTTCCGTATGTGACACCACACGACCTCACTCCTGCACTTTTACCCATCTCAATATCAAATGAAGTATCACCTACCATCATAGCATCAGCCGGCGAACAGTTCAGCTCAGACAGTATATCCCGTACCATATCAGGTGCGGGTTTCTTATTTATTACATCTTCGTCAGCTTTCAGTACAGTAAACAGTTGGTCTATTACCATCGTCTCAAGCATCTGTTTGAGTGATTCCTTACCACGGCTGGTAGCCACAGCAAGCCTGTAACCCTCGGCGGCAAGAGTTGCTAATGTCTTCTTCACACCGGGATAAAGCTTTATAGTGTGCGGAGCAGTATCTTTATAAATCTTACGGTAAAGTGTAACGGCATCGTCAAGCGCTTTCTCATCCTCAATTCTTGCCGCTCTGCGTATACCCTCCTTCAAAGGTAGTCCTATCATTGAAGTCATCATCTCTGCATCAGCATCGGGACGACCTAAAACACGCATAGTTTCTGCCATTGTGGTTATAATGCTCTCGCGGGTATCGGCAAGTGTGCCGTCAAAATCAAATATCACTGTATCCATAACGCGAATTTAACTAAATCCTCCCAACCACCCAAGAAAAATAATATGTTCTGCATTATCAAAAGCTATCGTGATTTTATCGTACTTAATTCTCTTTACTTCCATGCCGAAGCTAAGCTGCTGTATTACAAAGATAGTTGTGATAATATATTTTAACTTTCTATTATCAAAATGTTAGTATCTCTTAGTAAGAGATACTAAATTGATGCAAAATTATAAAAATCAGCTTAAAAATACTAATATTTTATGTAATTTTTTATTTCTGTTTAACAAATCAATTATCGGACCATTGATTATTAGAGAGTTACGTATAAAAGTATCTCTTACTAAGAGATAAGACCTCCTACTTATAACTTTCATAATACGTAATTCCAATGAAACGACTGTCATTAAGCTTAATAGCGGTACTTATGATATCGCTTGGCCTGCCTTCCTGTAGTGCAAAAAAAGTAGTCAAAGCTTCTTATCCGGAATATACAACGCAGGGTAATAATGGTCCGCGTACAGTAAGCAAAGTTAAAGAAGAGATTGATGAATGTCAGCAGGAATCTATGAATGCACCGGCCAATGAGTTTCGTTCATACGGCTCGGCTATAGACGAAGATCGTGATTTTGCTTATCATCAGGCTATATTGTTTGCAAAAGCTAACCTTGTAGATCGTCTTGAGTCACTTGTAATTAATGTAGAAAAAGGGTATCGCGCAAAACTTCAGGCCAGTGGTAAAACCTCAAACGAAGGAGATATACGTCAGGATGTAGGTTCGATGGCTGAAGGCGTAGTTAAAAACTGTCGTGTCATCTGTTCAAACCGTTATCGTCTTTCTGACGGTACGTACGAATGTTCGGTGTGTATAAGTATTCCGGCTAACGATGCCGAAAAGATAGCCGGTGCAGCTACTATCAATGAGGACGAACGTCTTGGTGTGGAATTTCATGAACAACAGTTCCGCAATTCCTACCGCGAAGAACTTGAACGTTTCCGTCAGCAACAGAAAGAAAATCGTTAATTGCTCTACGATGATGTTAAACCGTATATTTCTGTTGATAGCGGTATTGATGTTTAGTATAACATCTGTAAGCGCTACTGATAAGTCTGACCGACTTAAACCACGCTGGATGACTTCTTCACTGCCTGTTCCGAAAAGCCAGGGTTATATCTTTATCTCAGCACAAGGTTCAGGAATTTCTCTGGAGGAAGCACGCCAGATGGCAGTAGTTAATCTTACCTCAAAGCTTGAACATGAGCGAGGTATAGTAATAGACAGCCATGTAAAGATAGAGAAGCGGGCTGAGCGTGGTAGTGGACCGGTTAAGACTCAGGAGTTTACACTTGAAGCCAGTGAAAAGGGTAAACAGATAAATCTTATCTGCCGTGCAATCGATGAATATTGGGAACGTAAGAACAATCGGTATATCGTCACAGTGCTTTACACAGTTAACGACAATACTCAGCCGGGTAAAGGCAGTTACAGCGATCGTATCACCCTCACTACATCTTATGGTGCGGCTCCTGTGTTTTATTCCCTTATTCCGGGTGTCGGTCAGTTTACTAAGGGCAGTTATCTGAAAGGCGGTTTGTTTTTAGGCGGTACAGCTGTAGGAGCAGCAGCTATAATACTTTGCGAGAACCAGCGTGCTAACTACGCAAAAAAGATGAAGGAACGGCCGCAGCATTTCGATTTCTATCGTAATAAGAAATCTTCATGGGAAACCGGACGTAATATAGCTATAGGTGCTACAGCCGCTGTATATCTGTATAATCTGATTGACGCTGCCGTAGCGCCCGGGCGTCGCAGAGTGGTGGTAAACAAGCGGCCCTATCAATATTCATTTACACCTGTTGTGACAGACAACGGAGTAGGTATAGGCTTTGCGATGAATTTCTAATCTTACATAACAATATAAATAATAACCTTATAACTAACAAAAATGAAAAGTATTTTCAAACTTCTGTCACTTGCGTTGCTTGTGACTATACTTTCGCTTACTTCTTGTACGGAAGAGCCTGAGGAGTCCACAGGTTCCATAACAGGCTATGTAACTGAGTCAGGTACCGGAACAGAACCTATTTCCGGAGTTACTGTTTCGATTCTCGCTAACGGTAGAAGCACAACTACCGGAAGTGACGGTACTTTTTCTTTTACTGCTATGCAGCCGGGACAGTATTCGCTGCAATTCTCAAAGACCGGTTACAACACCAATACACGTACTGTCAATGTTGTGGCAGGTCAGGAAAACCGATGCGATATTCAGCTAACTAAAGTAAACGAAGTAGCTGAGATTGTTATCAATCCCTCTTCGCTTAATTTCGGTACTACACAGACCGATATGAGTGTAACAATCAAAAACAACGGTAATACTACCGCTGAGTGGTCGCTCAATCTCGGCAATAATCCCTGGCTATCGGCCTCTCAGCTTGGCGGTTCGATTCAGGCCGGACGTACTCAGAGCATCACGTTCTCGGTTGACCGCAATTACATTTCCGAACCTAAGACTACTGTTGTCAACCTACAAGCCTTCGGCAATTCCTATCCTTTGACCATTTCCTGCGCACCTCGCAACACAAGCAGCAACATGGTCATCGAACCTACGACACTGAACTTCGGCTCTGATCTTACCCAGCAGACTTTTACTATCCGCAATACAGGTAATGCACCTTTAACATGGCGAGCCAATAACATTACTACTCCGGCTCTAAGTCTGTCAGCTACACAAGGTACTGTAAATGGTGGAGGTAACTCTGTGATAATCGTTACGGTTGATCGTAGCTTGGTATCAGGTGATATGGTATCTACTTTTATTATCTCAGACGGCATTATTGACCAGACTATTACTGTAAATATAACCAGTAGTGGCAGTGGTACAACTCCGGGGGAAGGTGATGAACCAGGCCCTGGTGACGATCCCGGTAAACTTGTTGTGACCAACGGATTGGCAGCCTACTATACCCTGAATGATAACTATGATGATACAATGGGCGAATATGATGGTTTCGGTATTAATGACCCAACGTTCGTAACCGGTATATCAGGTCAGGCAGCTCAGTTCTCAAAAGCTAATGAAAGTTCAATCCTGATACCTTACGGTATGATTTCCAATAAGACTTTCTCAATAAGTTTTTGGGTAAAAGACCTTAATGACGGTGTTATATTTTATTCCAAATGCTCAGATAATTATAACCGCTTTACCCTCTCAATGGATAGTGGCAGATTGAAGTTTGTATGTTATGCAAATAATAATTCACATGAAAGTAATTACAAAAATGATGATAGAAGTTTCATCCATAGTAATATAACAGGTAACACATGGCATCATATTGCAATTATTAGTGAATATACTGATAAATCCTATTATGAGCGAACTTGGACCTCAATTCTCTACATTGACGGAAAACGAGCAAGTACAATTACTGAAACCAGAAATGGTGCAGAGAGTGAAACATCTTATCCAAATTCATTTATAATAGGAGGTAAAGCAACTTTCTATAATTATTCTCTCACTACCTCGAATTTTACTGTAGATAATTTCCGAATTTATGATTCGCGCTTGTTAACAGCTGAAGAAGTTAAGGAAATCTACAACGCAAGACAGTAATCAGTTCTTGATATTAAAATCTTAGGAGAATCCGCCGGAGACGGTAACGCTTTCGGTGGATTCTCACTTATCTATTTTTTCACCTTTTTATACGTTATGAGACTATCGGTTTTCCTGATCATAATACTGCTTTTTTCTCTTATCGGTGTGCAAGCTCAAAACACTGCGGCTTCTGATTTCGAAAATTTTCGTAAGGAAAAGAAAGCTGAGTTTGAACGCTTCCGAGAGGAGAAGAAAACAGAATTTGAGCTGTATCGAAAACAGCTCAATGAGGAGTATGCCGCTATGATAGCCGGAGAGTGGAAAGCGTATAAAAAAGAACCAAGCAGAGAAATTCCGACAAAACCTAAACCAGTAAAGCCTATTGTAGTACGTGATGACAGCCCTGTACAGCCACGTAAAGTCGTGATAAGTGGTGTAACCGAACCAGAAAAATCTATACCGGATATTCCTGTTACTATTCCGAAGATTACACCAGAAATACGGAAAACATATCCGGTCAATTTTACATTCTTCAATACCCAATGCGGTATAGAGCAGTTTGATACATCAGCACTTTCCCTAAATGCTACTGACAACTCATCACTGGCAAAGACATGGAAACAACTTACAGCCAACGAAAAATTGGAACCGCTGCTGAATGATTGTCTGCGTCTGCGTGAAGAGTTGCAACTGTGTGACTGGGCTTATCTTCTGCTGATAGAGAAGGTCGCAGCTACACTTTATCCGAAATCTGCCGACAGTCAGGCTTTTCTTACTGTTGCACTTCTCAATCAGTCGGGTTATGATTGTCGTCTCGGTATTAAAGGTGGGAAACTTATGGTGATGTTTCATCCATCTCATACTCTCTACGGCCAACCATATTATAATATAGACGGTAAGGCATATTTTATACGCGGACAGATGACTGACGAAAATACGTCTTTTTATACCTATAGCGGTGATTTTCGTAAGTCGCCGACACCGATAAGAATGACTATTGACCGATATCCACGTCTGTCACCGAAAGTCTCGGCTGCTAAGACCTATTCATCGGCTTCGTGGAAGAAAGCACCACCGTTTGAAGTTACTGTCAACTCTTCGGTAGTAGAATTTTTCAACTCTTATCCGCAGGTTGACTGGCACATCTACGGTCTTGCTCCGGTCAGCGAACAGTTACAGTCTACTCTGTTTCCGGTAATGGAAATTCTTACCGAAGGACTCGGAGAAGAAGAAGCGGTCAATCTGTTGCTCAGTTTTCATAACTATGGCTTTGAATACATGACCGACGGTGATCAGTTCGGCCGTGAAAAGCCATTCTTCTTTGACGAGAATTTCTACTACCCCTACAACGACTGCGAAGACCGTGCTATAATGTTTGCAAAACTTGTGAATGCCGTTCTCGGTCTCGATGTGGTCTACCTGAAATTCCCTCTTCATCTCGCTACAGCAGTAAAATTCTCGCCCGGTACCAATGTAAAAGGAGCTACAGTCTCTATCGACGGCCAGACCTACACAGTTTGCGACCCGACATGTATTGGTGCCAAAGCCGGCTATCTGGCCGCTGAGTTTCTGAACGCCAGACCGGAAGTACACAAAATAAGGTTATGAACCGACTATCTGCCTTTTTCACTTTTACGTGTATAAATAAAATGAAACTAAAAATAATTACAGTTTTTTCGGTTATTGTGGCTTTAACTATTACAGGATGTACCGACAAGCGCACAACAAAAGTAAAAACATTTGCCGATAGATTTGCACAATATGTAAGTCGTAATGAAATCGATTCGATACTATCTTATTATCCTGCTGCTGAATATGCTGATAAAATTGATTTGACATATAATCCTGACAGTATTTCAGTAAAAGATGGAGAGAAAGAAAATACATATTACGTCACCTTCGATAACGGTCTCTCAATGTTGGTCACATTACTTCCGAATGGAAATATAACTGTGAATGAAACGAAAGGACTTTTTAAATATCCTGAAAGCAAAATCCTGTTTGCCCGTAAACTTGGAGCTCTACATTCTGATATGACTGATGAAAAACTTGCTAAAGTCATGATTAATGTGGATAATCTTTCTACAGAATTATTTAACGAGTATGTAGCTTCTCGAAAAGGTGCAATTAAGAATCTCGGACCTACTATCACTGTAGAGGTTGAGTATGGGTATCAAATAGGTGAGGGATATTACACCCTTAAAAATACTACTGACCAACCTATAGGAGGCGATGAATATTCTACAACATGGCAATATGATTATATGCACATGGGATATGAAGACCACCATACAGAAATAAAGCCGGGTAAGGATATTCCGGGGCGTGGTAGTGTACAGATACCGTTTAAGTATTCATTTCACCAAGGTGAATCATTGATAGCCATTACAATGAACACCCCATCACAAGATTCATTTTTCAAAAATTATGAACCTCGTGGAGACGAATATAGCAATTATGTTAAAGCCCATGGCGAAGATCCGGGTAAGATAGAACGTCTTTCTTATGGACCATATAAGTTAGCGGGTAAACTTGGAGGAAAGTATGCTATCCATTTGAATCTTGATAAAGGAATGAAACATGGTAGCTACTATTATGACCGATATGGTACAAAAAACACACTGGAACTTAGCGTAAAGGCCTTTAACGACCGTACCGGAGAACTTACTCTTGAAGAAACTAACGACAAAGGAGAAGTAACCGGTACTTTTATCGGTACTCTTACTAAAGATACCTATACAGGTAAGATGACTTCTTATGAGGGAAAGACTTACTCTTTTACTCTCAAAGTAGTGAACGTGAGCAAAATGAATAAATAAAATAGATTATGTGTAGTATAAACATCAAACGATTTTTAGTATTGTTTTTTCTATGGCTAACCGGAGAACTGATAATGTATGCTGGTTTTCCGAATGGTGAGTGGGAATTCATAAATTATGATAAAGAGTTTTATAGTTGGCCCAATAATTTTATCTCATCATTTGAAAAGCCTGATCCAAATTTGAAGATAGAAGGATATTCATCACCCTATGGTTATTACCAAGGTTATATAGAGGATGCTCCGTGGGCTTATTTAGCTATCTTTAGTAATCCTAAGTTTAAGGATAATGAAGTGGAATTCACAGTAACCCTTTATAGTGATCCGGGATTCGATGATGTAGAGCTTATTCAACTTGACGAAACCTTCTGTTGGAAAGCGGAATATGACCCTGTAAAAAATTCAGTAAAGCTTATGATGGAAAAGGCTCAACTGATTTTCCCTGATCCTAACCGCCAAAGATGGGTAGTTTCTGCCCAATCCCATAATATCAATATCCGTAAAGCACCCGTAAACGGAACCGTTATCGGCAAAGCTCCTATGGGTAAAGTCTATAAAGTGAAGAAAAAACATGTGACTTCTGAGTACGATACTTGGTTTGAAATAGATCTTGGGAATGGTGCTTCCGGCTTTGTATCAGGAGAATATTTTTGGTATGCTAATGACTATGACTACGATCTTTCGACAATCCCTTCCGACGCTCCGAAAGAGAATATAACGTACCGGAGTAAAGATGGAATGATGGAATTTGCAAGACAGGGTAATCTAATTATGGTATATACCGAAAAAATGAATGGTTTAAATGATAAAGGACAGATTATACCTGCTTCTTGTTATGTCAGACTCGGACGTATAAAGGGAAACATGATAGAATGGTATAAATGGGATTTTATGGGTCTGAATTATGTGATTGAAAAAAACTTTTCAGGTTTGGAACAAGACGGAGTCACATATTATGGGGAAAGTCCTGAACAGACTTTCTATTATAATGGAATAATCTTTGAAGATGGTGAACAATATCGGCCATGTAATAATGACTAAGATGATATTAAATAAAATTCTGATTCTTAGTTTATAAAGGTTTTAAATTACCTGTGGCTACTCTGATAATATAGCGAATTATCCCACGCTTTTAATTTATTTTAAACTTTGCTTGCTTTGGGATAGAGCATAGCATCTATTTATTTTATTATATGGAAGACGACAATCTTGATTCGTCACAGACGAATTTCGGAACTCCTGGGAGTCAGACACAGACTGTCTATGTCAATGTTGACAGGAAAAGCAATGGATTGGGAGTAGCTGGTTTCATCCTCGCACTTCTGACCTTTGTATTCTGTTGGGTACCGGTACTCGATTTTATTCTTTGGTTTCTTGGTGCTCTCTTCTCCTTTATCGGTATTTTTAAGAGACCGCGTGGACTTGCAATCGCAGGATTAGTGATTTCATTTATCGGAATTATTATACTTTTGATATTCTTCGGTTCAATTATAGCATCTTCAAGATGATTCAATTTATATTGACGAAAGAAATTCAGCGATATGATGCTCTTTGATTTAAGTGGAGAGCTAGGTAATCATAACTTATGATTACCTAGCTCTCCACTAAATGTATATTATAAAATACTATAGTTGGTTGTATATATTACCAC
>CAMWKC010000001.1 GCA_947174735.1 uncultured Porphyromonadaceae bacterium | reverse complement strand
TTCAAATGGTGGATTCTCGTAACCTCTGTCTTGCTATCAATATTAAGGCTGATGCACCCTTTGACTGGGATATGTCAGGTATATCAGATAAAGCTGTAATCCTTGTTCCGGCCGGAGCAGTCGAGGCTTTCCGCGCTGCTTATCCCGACCGTGCCCAGAATATCAAAACTTTCGGAGAGAATGTCGAAACTGTAACTGTCTCAACCGACGAGGCCGAATTTTTCTTACAAAATAAAACTCTCATCCGTATTAACGTAAAGAGCAGATGGATAAAAGAAATCACCATACCGGAGTCTGTTGAACAGATAGCTGACAATTTAGAGTGGATAGTCACATGGACACGGTTGGGAGACAACTGGAAAGAGAATATAAAGAAAATAAATCTGCCTGCTTCGTTAAAACGCATCGGCGCCAAAGCATTTGCAAACTTCCCTAAAGTTCTATCTATTACTTTCCCAAAAGGGCTGGAAGAAATTGGCGACCAGACCTTCAAAGGTTGTAACTTCGGTACAATAACCATACCTGACAAAGTAAAAGCCATAGGTATCGAAGCATTTGAAGGGAACGAAAGGCTTAAGAAACTGAAACTCGGAAAAGGGCTTGAGAAAATAGGGAAAAATGCATTTGCGCTCGGATATTTAGCAGACAATAAACTCGAATCTGTCGAAGGCAAATTCGCAACTCCTGATAAGAAGATGCTTATTGTCGATGGCGTTCTGTGCAGAGTTGCCCTAACCGCCGGACCTGATATAGTAGTTCCGGAAGGAGTGACCGAGCTTGGTGAAAAATGTATGGATAATAAAGACTGGGGCGAAATCAATTCTCTCACTCTGCCCGAAGGTCTCACAGAGATTAAAGCCCATGCTCTGAAATGTTACCGTATAGGTATCCTTGTACTTCCACAGAGCCTTCAGAACATAGCAGATGAGGCGCTGAGTCTGCTTGATATAAGAGAATTCAAAGGAAAATTTGCTGACGGTCCTTTCCTTATCATCGGTGACAAACTTGTAGCTGTTACAGCACCTGCTACCGAAGCTGATAAGGTAAAAGAAATAATAATTCCGGACTATGTTACCGTTATAGGTCCCGGAGTCTTCAGCCGTTCTCCTGAAAAAATGCCCTGTGACCACGTAGTGCTTCCCCCAAAGCTCAAACGTATTGAGGAATCTGCTTTTGCTTATAACCGTGTCACTATAAGTGCTCTTCCTGAAACATTGGAATACATAGGAGACTCAGCTTTTAATTCCATACTGCCCGACATGTTCCCTGATGGTAAGATTGTGTTACCGTCAAACGTCAAAGAATTAGGGTCAGGAGCTGTAAGCGGAGGTTCTATCGGGAAAGGCTGGGATAGAAAATATGTCACTATCGAGGTATGGATAGAGGCACCCGTACCGCCTGAATTTGATAAATGTCCCTTTGAACGTGTGTCAAAACTGCATGTGCCTGAAGGAACAGTTGAAGCCTATAGCGAAGCATTAGCAAAATTCAAAGAAGACAAATTCACTCCTCTCAGATGTGAGATAGTCTAAACTGACATATATCTTCAATATCAGAAGGCATCACACCGAAACTGGTGTGATGCCTTCTGATATTGAAGATATATGTCAAACTTATATATAATCTTCACCCCACTTGTCACGGACATCGCCCACGATTGAGCGTAGTTCCTGTTCACGGTTAAGGGGGTAGATAAGCAGAGCGTTGCCGCTGTCGGCTACAACGTAATCATGTAGCCCTGCGGCTACAATAAGCTTGTCATCATCAGCAGCGAAGACTGTACCCGAGCAGTCATTGACCATAACACGGGCACCACGTACAACATTGTCAGCATCTTTATGATCGGCTGTATCGTGTAAGGCACGCCAGGTGCCTAAGTCACTCCAACCGAATTCTACGGTCTTGACAAATACGTTACCGGCTTTTTCCATTATAGCATAATCGACTGATATGCTCGGAGCATTAGTAAAGACCTCCTTTATAAAGACTGTTTCGTCAGAAGTACCGAAAGCATCGTCACCGTCCGCAAAGATAGTCGATATTTCGGGAGCATATTTGTCAAAGGCTTTGAGTATACTACGTGCCGACCATAGGAATATGCCGGAGTTCCAGAAAAATTCGCCACTGCTCAGAAACAGTTTCGCCATCTCAAGATCCGGCTTCTCTGTAAACGACTTCACTTTCATTATACCAGGCCAACCCTGTACAGAATTGCCGCGTTGTATATAGCCGTATCCTGTATTAGGGAACGTAGGCTTTATACCCAAAGTAAGCAGACGGTCATCACCTTCGATAAAATCGAAACCTTCGCTTATAGCCTTACGGAAGTCATCCTCTCGAAGCACCAGATGATCGGAAGGTAACGTCACTATTGATGCCTGCGGGTCAAGAGCTGCGATGTGGCGTGCAGCCCAGTACACACATGGTGCAGTATTGCGACGTGCCGGCTCGCATAATATACGCTCCGGAGCAATTTCAGGTACCTGTCGCCGTACCATATCGGCATAGCGATCGTTAGTTACCAATATTATATGGTCAAGACCTACGACCGGGGCAATACGATCTACGGTCATTTGCAGCAGACTTCGGCCGGTGCCGAAGAAATCAAGGAACTGTTTCGGGCGGTCCTGACGGCTGAAGGGCCAGAAGCGGGCGCCGATGCCGCCACACATTATCACACAATAGCGGGAATCTTTCATAGCAGTATTTTTCAGGTATCAAGTAATAGTTATAGTTCAGGACTGGGTAGCCGGCTTAAACTGATGCTTTACACCTTCGACTACGTTAAGCATATAATCACCAAGCTTTTCAGCCTCGCTGATAAGATCCATGAAGAATATGCCTTCCTGATAGTCATACTTCTTATTATTGATATTAAAGATGTTAGCATCACGCAGTTTATTTCGGTAATTATTGATTTCACGCTCGCGGTTGTAGGCGGTAATAATACGTGAATCTTCCGGAGTCTCCATTTCGCGCAGCAGTTCCAACATGTTGTTCATCGCACTGTCCACAAGGTCATACATAGTATCTATCTCCTTGAGTATAGCATCGTCAAACTCCACATGATTCTGGTTCTTACGTGTCATAGTCTTAGCTACATTGAAACAGCCGTCGGCTATAGACTCTATTTCGCTTATTATACGCAGCATACCCGATATACGCATTTTACTCTCAGGACTCAGACGGCCTTCAGCCACGTGATTGAGGAAGTTACCGATTTCTATCTCCATACGGTCTGAAATTTCCTCATATTTCTCCAGACGGTTGTAAATATCGCTGTACTCGCTCTCTTTATCACGTGTATGTATCAATTGGCGGGCCATAGCAAGCATACGCTGTACACGTTCTCCGTACACCACAATCTCTTTCTGTGCCTGTGTGATATTAAGCTCTGATGCCGACAGCATACCGCGTCCGATAAATTTGAGCGAGAAATCCTCCTGTTCATCCTTGTTGCGAGCAGGCATAATCCAGCATACAATCTTTACATATAGATTGGTGAACCATATCATAATCAACAGGTTACAGGTATTAAACACGGTCGGGAACATAGCTAATGCAAAAGCCATCGAAGCCTGTGCCTTTGCCGTAAGAGTACCGGTAGCAGGATCAAGAAGAGTACTATCGCCCATAGCAGCTTCTTCAGCACGGGTTATAGTAAGCGGATCAGTACCTTCGAGAGCCTTTGTTATATCAGCTACAAGCGTAACGAAAGGTGTGAAGATACATAATACTATGATAGAACCTAATACGTTGAAAAGCACATGGCCCATAGCTGTACGCTTGGCAGCAAGATTACCGCTAAGTGAGGCTAATACCGGTGTAATTGTCGTACCGATGTTACCGCCCAGAATTATAGCACAGCCGAGTTCGTATGTTATCCATCCTTGCGAACACATTATCAATGTTATGGCGAACGTTGCAGCCGAGCTTTGCGCCACCATAGTGAGTATTATACCTATAACAAAGAATATAAGTACCGAACGGTAGCCCATACTGGCATAGTCGGTAACAAAGGCAAGCATTTCGGGATTTTCCTGCAAATTAGGTACATAGACACTTATAAGATCCAGACCCATAAAGAGGAAACAGAAACCTATAAGAAACTCACCCAGTGACTTATAGGTGCTCTTCTTCATAAAGAGCATAGGTACGGCAATAGCCAGCAATAATATGCTATAGTCAGAAATCTTGACTTCGAACGAGAAAGCCGAGATTATCCACGTCGTCACTGTAGTACCGACATTGGCACCGAAGATAACTGCCATCGATTGGGCCAGTGACATAAGACCAGCGTTAACAAAACTGACCACCATCACTGTAGAGGCACTCGAACTCTGTATCAGAGCAGTGATGAGAATACCGGTAAGAACACCGGTAACACGGTTCTTGGTCATGATGCCGAGTATGTTGCGCAGGCGGTCGCCAGCCACCTTCTGCAGACCTTCGCTCATCACTTTCATACCGTAAAGAAAGAGGCACACAGCCCCTAAAAGACTGATGAAGTCAAGTATGGAATAGTTCATCTTTGGATTATTTACTGTCCCGAGACAGGAGCCCCGTCAGACTGTGATACGTGAGATGTACAAAATTAGTTAAAAAACCTCAATAAGGTATCTCATAGATGTATGCTTTTTGACATACGCCGTCATTTTTAGATTGTCAGTGACAGACACGTTCTATCTGATGTAACATCGAGTATAGCACGTGCGCCTTCAACAAGGGGTAAATTATGCTCCACATGTCCTGTGTCAAAGCCGAAAGCCACCGGTATCTTCACTCCCCAGCGGTGCAGCCAGAAAGACATCATATCCTCCATAGTGCTGAAATCACGATTAGATTCATAGAGTGTGAAACGACCTACGACCAAACCGCGCAGAGCAGACGGATTTTCCGGAGTAAAACAACCAGCCAGACGGAGCCTATGCAGCACACGCTCTACCTTATAGATTGGTTCGGCTATATCTTCGATAAACAGAATAGTATCTTTTAGGGTCAATATATCATACGGAGTCGCGGCAAGACCGTTAAGCACTGCTAAATTACCGCCACGCAGTATCCCTTCTGCCCTGCCTTCGATATTACGTGAGTCGGCAGGAACTGTATACTTTACTTTTGTACGCTGACCGGTCAGTATATCAGTCATCAACCGGGTTACCTCGTGGTCATCAGGGCGAGTAGCTAAATGACGTGCCATCGAAGTATGGAGCGAGACTACCCCGGCATGTTGAAATAAAGCATGAAGAGCTGACACATCAGAGAAGCCTATTACCCATTTAGGGTCAAGACGTAACATATCTTTGTCAAGACTGTCGAGCAGATGCACACATCCGTAACCGCCGCGTCCGCATAGCACTGCACGGGCATCGGAATTATAAGCTTCTATAAAATCTGCTATACGTTCTTCAGCAGTAGCCGAATAACTGCCCTCATGCGGTCCCTTGGCATGTGGCGACATAACCGGGTCAAATCCCAACCGTTTCAGAGCTTCGGCAGCACCGTCAAGATGCTCGTCAGCTACTGTGGAGGCCGGACATACAATCGCAATCTTGTCGCCTGCCTGTAACGGCCGTGGTACAAGCATACTTTTAGAACTCATGTCAGTTGACCTGTGTCTTTATACCTGCTTTTTCGACACGCGCAGCTATTTCTCGTAACTCCTCAAGAGGTACTTTTACAAGCTTCTCGGCAGGTGTGGAACGGTCAAGACTATAAAGCATCACCTCACGCGGACCTATCTTGCGGTAAGCTTCAATCAAAGCATCGACTTCGGCCGGAGTGGTATTATCTACAATCTGACCATCGTGTTCACCACGTAATATCATAGTCTGTATTATAGCCTGGCCCTCAAACTGTTTGAGTGCTTCCACCACACGTTCTACGGTAAAGTCCTTTGAACCGGGACGGTCTATAAGACGCATAGTATCTTCGACAGCTGAATCAAGCTTGAGAATATTATTATCCACACGTTTCAGAGCTGCTGCAACTTCAGGATTAAATATACGTGTCGAATTTGATAATACTGACACCTTAGCCTTAGGATAGTAACGGTCACGAAGTTTAAGAGTCGTGTCAATAATCTCTGGGAAGGCCGGATGTAGCGTCGGTTCACCGTTACCGGAAAAAGTTATGACATCAAGCGGCTCACCGGCCTCACTCATGGTGCGGAGGCGTGCTTCGAGCATATCGGCTACTTCATTAGCTGTAGGTAACGGAGTTGTACCGCGTCCCTGGGCATTGAAACCAGCTTCACAATAAAGGCAGTCGAACGAACATACCTTGCCATCATCAGGCATGAGATTTATACCTAACGACACACCTAAGCGGCGGCTATGTATCGGCCCGAATATGGTCGAATGAAAAAGTACAGTCTGATCTTTGGGCATACTTAATAAAGTTTGACTTATGCAAAGTTAAGGTATATCTGCCTCAGTACAAAATCAAACATCATACCCTATAGAGAAAGGAATGTGAATTTTTGTTAACATCTGAGACTTTAAACCTACTTTTTGACTTCTCAGGTACCTTTTGATGCCATTATGCCGATTTCGTTTGGCCGAATGATAGTCAAGGTGTAACTTTGTATTATTAAATTCAGACAGACCTTCTGTTCTGTCAACCTACGGCTTCTCATTTTGCCGTATCTATCTCTACCGATATGAAGAGTTTTTATTTATTTCTGCTGACAACTCTGCCTGTGACACCTTTATCTGTACCGATAAGTGTCGCCGCACCGGAATCAGGACTCACAGCTGCCGATGTCACGGCACCACCGGCTATGGAGATGCCTGCGATATGGTCGTTTAACGACTGTATAGCCTGGGCTACTGCTAACAATACTGATATACGACATATTTTGCTTGACATACTTCAGGCTGATCAGGACATAGCGTCAGCCAAAGACCAGTGGCTCCCAACCGTCGGATTCGCTACAACACAATCGTACACTAATTTTCCCTCAGCTGCGGAAGGAGCAAAATCAAATATCTATGGTAGTCAATACGGGGTCAATGCCAGTTGGACAGTATGGGAAGGCAATATACGTAAATATCGCCTCGAATCATCAAAGATATTGCGACGCCAACAGGAGCTTGCAGGAGAAGATATTATCAAGAGTCTCGAATTAGGCATACTACAGGCTTATCTGAATATTATGTATGCTATGGAAACCGTAACCATAGCTGAAAAGACTCTTGAAGTCAGCACAGTACAAACCGAACGGGCACGCCGACTAATGGAATCAGGACGTACATCTAAAGTAGATTATGCTCAAATAGAGAGTCAGAAAGCACAGGATACATATAGTCTGGTACAGGCACGCAATAATCTTGAGACCTCAAAGATGGCTCTGAAAAAGATTCTTCAGTTAGGTCTTGATACCGAAATGGAGATAGTGCTCACGATATTCGCTGATAAAGACGTTTTTACGCCATTGCCTGAAAAGGGTGCAGTCTATGACATAGCCGCCTCATGGCTTCCCAATCTTCGTAGCAATGAACTGAACCGTGATATATATGCTAACGATGTCAGAATAGCCCAGGCCGGACGTCTGCCATCCATATCACTTTCAGGTGGTATCGGCACCTCATACAGTTCAGGAGGACGTGCATGGGGACCGCAGATGGGCCATAATCTTAACGAAAATATAGGCCTGAGTATTAATGTACCTATATTCGATGCAAATTCCACACGCCGTGCTGTTGCAAAGGCAAAACTTGCCGAACTCGATTATGACCTTACCCGCACCAGTCTGCTCAATGATTTGTCTCAGACTATAGAAAGTCTTTATATTGATGCCGACAATGCCCGGGCCGGATACACAGCAGGTGTATCACGCCTTGAGGCTGCGACTCTTACTGATAATCTTGTTAACCGCCAGTTTGAACTTGGTCTTGTCAATCCGCTCGAACTGCTCACAGCCCACAACAACCTGCTGAACGCACGTCTCGAACTGCTGCAAAGCA
The DNA here is from genome assembly GCA_947174735.1 of uncultured Porphyromonadaceae bacterium. GTDB lineage: Bacteria > Bacteroidota > Bacteroidia > Bacteroidales > Muribaculaceae > Lepagella. The sequence continues at coordinate 22,995 of CAMWKC010000001.1, read as the reverse complement.
AATACATGGCTATTCTGACACAGAAAACCATAAATTATTACGCGACACGCCAGATTGCTGTACCCTAAACCTCGAAAATCATGTTGCAACAATGAGATATTCCACTCTTTTAACGGTGGCGGTCTGCGTCTTAGGCGTCACCTCATGCTCAGAAAAGAGCCGCATGGAATTGGAGACTTATACTGTAGCTCCAACCTCCATGTCGGAAATAGTTACTGCCACCGGCACCATGGAGTCGGTGACTTCGGTAGATGTCGGTACACAGGTTACAGGCATTATCGACAAACTGTATGTAGATTACAATGACCATGTAACTAAAGGTCAGTTGCTGGCCGAAATCGAGAAAACTCTACTTGATAGCGAGCTCAAGAGTGCTGATGCTTCAATGGCTTCAGCCAAGGCAACGTACGAATACGCACGTAAAAATTTCGAACGCGATAAAGCTCTGCATGACGAACAGCTTATCTCTGACTATGAATTTCAGACTTCCCAGAAGGACTATGAAGTAGCCCGGCTCAGTTATGAAAAGACACAAGCCGATCGTGTGCGCGCCGCCAAAAATCTAAATTATGCCGAAATCTACTCACCTATAGACGGTATCGTAGTGTCACGTGAAGTCGAAGTAGGCCAGACTGTAGTTTCAAGTATGAACGTAGCTAATCTCTATGTCATAGCTGATCTTGACAATATGCAGGTAGTAGGAGATGTTGACGAAGCCGATATAGGTCAGGTGAAGGTAGGGCAGCATGTCACTTTTACAGTTGATGCTTATCCCGACGATACTTTTACAGGTAGTGTCACTCAGGTACGTATTAATCCCACTACAACCAATAATGTCGTCACTTATGAAGTCATAGTACAGGCACCAAATCCTGATCGTAAGCTGCTACCGGGTATGACAGCCAATCTATCTATCTACACTGTTGAACTCGACGATGTCATTGCAGTGCCTCTGAAAGCACTCAAATTCATACCTATGGAAGACGAGCAAGACAGCAGTCTGCCGAAACCCTCACCTCTCAACACCGATGTAAAACACTCGGTGTGGGTAGAACGTGACAACCGTCTCGTACAGACAGCTGTGGATTTAGGAGTCGCCAACAGCATCTACCAACAGATAACCTCCGGGCTAAAAGCCGGCGACAAAGTAGCTCTGCAGTATGAAGAAGTTTCATCTGGTAAGACACAAGGCAAACAAGGTGAGGAAAACCCTTTTATGCCTAAGCCGCCGGGAGCTCGCAATAATAAGAAGTAAGCACAGATTACTACATGTCAAAAGAGATAATCAAGATAGAAAATCTGAAGCGCTATTTCAAAGTAGGCGACGAGACTGTTAAAGCTCTGCGCGGAGTTTCGTTCACTATCTTCGAAGGTGAGTTCGTGACTATAATGGGTACTTCAGGCTCAGGTAAGTCAACACTGCTTAATACTTTGGGCTGTCTTGATACACCGACCTCGGGCCAGTACTACCTCGATGGTATAGCTGTACGCGGTATGGGAAAGAACGAGCGTGCGCGGATACGTAACCGCAAGATAGGATTCATATTCCAAAACTACAACCTCCTGCCAAAGACAACAGCCCTTGAGAATGTTGAGCTCCCACTTATCTATAATTCGTCCGTCAGTGCCCGCGAGCGTGCCGAACGTGCCGAGCGTTGTCTACGTGAAGTGGGCCTTGGCGAGCGTCTTTACCACAAGAGTAATCAGATGTCGGGTGGCCAGCAACAGCGTGTAGCCATAGCTCGTGCTCTGGTCAATAATCCGGTTATAATTCTTGCTGATGAAGCGACCGGTAATCTTGACACACGCACATCCTTCTCAATTTTGACTCTTTTTCAACGTCTGCATCGCGAGGGTAAGACCATTATTTTCGTGACGCATAATCCAGAACTTGCACTCTATTCATCGCGTAACATTACTTTGCGTGACGGCCGTATAGTCAGCGATGAGTATAACAATGACATACAGTCAGCAGAGGAAGTCTACCGCAGTCTTCCGGTAGAGTCTGACTAACAATGCCTTACCAAAATAATGAATATCCAGAATTTATTTAAGATTGCCATAAAGGCATTGAGCAACAATAAAATGCGTTGTTTCCTCACCATGTTGGGTGTCATCATCGGTGTGGGAGCTGTAATCGCTATGCTTGCCATAGGCCAGGGATCTAAAAACTCTATAAAAGCTCAGATTTCTGAAATGGGTAGCAACATGATAATGATCATGCCCGGGGCAGAACGCCGTGGTGGAGTAAGGCAGAGCAGTGACGACATGCAGACTCTTAAACCGGCTGACTACGAGGCTATAGTCAATCAAGCTACTACCATAGCACATATATCACCTATGGTATCCTCATCAGGGCAATGGGTCAATGCAAACAACAACTATCCTTCGCAGGCCCAGGGAGTTAATACTCAATATCTTGATATACGCCAGCGCAAGGTAGCTGAAGGTGAAATGTTTACTGAAGCCGACGTAAAAACTGCCGCTAAAGTGTGCGTACTCGGCAAGACTCTTGTCGATAACCTTTTCCCCGATGGTACCGATCCTATAGGTAAAGTAGTCCGTTTTGGTTCGATTCCACTGACCGTAATCGGTGTGCTCGATGAGAAAGGCTACAATACTATGGGTCAGGATCAGGATGATATGGCACTGGTACCTTATACTACTGTGATGAAGCGTATGCTCGCCGTCGATTATCTACAGGGCCTGCAAGCTTCAGCTATTGATGAGACACGTACCGAAGAAACAATAGCTGAACTTACTGATATTCTACGTACCCAGCATAAGCTACGTGACGGTCAAGACGATAATTTTACAATCCGCTCCATGCAGGAACTCGCCGAGATGATAAGTTCCACATCCTCGATGATGACCGTACTGCTTGCTGCCGTAGCCGGCATATCGCTGCTTGTGGGTGGCATAGGTATAATGAACATTATGATTGTGAGCGTTACCGAACGTACCCGTGAGATAGGTCTGCGTATGAGTATCGGTGCTACCGGCCGCGATATAATGACACAGTTTCTAATCGAGGCTATCATAATATCAGTGACTGGAGGTATTTTAGGTATCTTGCTCGGTGCTTTAGCCACATGGACAATAAAAATAATTGCACACTGGCCGGTACAGATAGATCCGAGTTCTGTGGTTCTGTCTTTCGTAGTCTGTACAGTTATCGGTGTTATCTTTGGTTTTTATCCTGCTGCCAAAGCATCTAATCTTGATCCCATCGAGGCTATAAGATATGAGTGAAAAGTGTGTTGCCGCGACAGTCGTCACGGAGGCTGCCTCAGGCAGCGGACGTGGTGACCTTGCAGCTACTGCCTTGGTAGTCCTGACAGCATTTACACTGTTTTACTTGCCGTCGGTACTTACCCTCTTCAGTCAGGTTCCACAACCGCATGAACTGATAATCATAGGAATCATCATGGCTACCGCTTACACTGCGGTATTGTGTCTTAACTATTTCTGGCTCGTACCTCGGATGCTGTTCCGTGACGAACGTAAAGCCATGTACTTCATTATTAACACTGCACTTATACTAATAATATGTCTCTCAGTACCAGCATGGTTTGAAACTCACGGAGGTATACCGCATCCACCGCGTCACGGACAGCGCATAGAGTCATCCGGGCAGCATTTTATAGGATACCTGCGATTTGTGTTGCGAGACGGTATAATGATGATACTCTCGGCTGCGCTTGCTTACGCTATGCGTCTCACCCGTGAACGTGACCTGATACGTCGCCGGCGTCTCGAACTTGATGCCGAACGCCGACGTCTCGAACTGCGTAGTCTGCGTGCACAGCTCAATCCGCACTTTCTTTTTAACTCACTCAACAATATATACGCCCTCATAGCAATCTCGCCTGACAATGCTCAGGCAGCTCTGCACGACCTCAGTAGCATGTTACGTTTTATGATATACGATGCCTCGGCACCATCAGTACCACTCGAAAAAGAACTACGTTTTATTTCTGACTACGTAGCCCTGATGCGTCTGCGACTACGCTCTTCTATGACTCTGACATGTAATATCGATATACGCTGCACAGGTACTCCTGTTATAGCACCCATGTTACTGCTTACCCTTGTTGAAAATGCTTTCAAACACTCGGCGCCCGAGGGTCCGAAAGGATTTATCGACATAACTGTCACTGCCGATGACACCTGGCTCAGCTGTAATCTTTCCAACACCTGTGCTCCCATTTCTTCCACTACATCCACATCTTCACCAACTGAATATAATCCTCATCTCTCTCACGATTCCAATAATCTTTCCAACATCTCTCATAATTCCCACACCACTATTTCACCCGGCATAGGCCTTACAAATATACGTCGTCAGCTCAATCTACTCTATCCTGGTTCCTTCAATCTGACGACAGGACGCGAAGGGTCTGTTTACCATGCCAGACTACGTATAGCTACTTCTGCACTGATTCCCTGAAACCAACAACCTAACCATCATGGACACTACCCTTAACTGTATAATAATCGATGATGAACCTCTTGCACGCGAACTGCTGAAAAGCTATGTATCACGTACACCGGCTCTGAACTTGAGCGGCGACTACGAGTCAGCTGCCGAAGCCGTTAGAGCCGTTACCGGCGGTAAGGCTGATCTTATTCTTCTTGATATCGACATGCCGATGCTTAACGGTATTGAGTTTGCAGCGATAGTACCTCCTTCCTGTCGTATCATATATGTTACGGCTTACGAACAATATGCACTGCAAGGTTTTCGTGTCAATGCCCTCGACTATCTTCTCAAACCGGTAAGTTACCCGGAATTTCTGCGTGCTGTCAGCAAGGCCCTCGACTGGAAGCGTATGTATGACGCCTACGAAAACCATATCTCTGGCTGCTCTTCCCCCTCTTCATCTGCGTCACAGACAACCTCCGACGGCCTGCTGACAATCCGGGCTGATTACCGATTAATACAGATACGTCTTGATACAATTCTCTATGTCGAAGTACGTAAAGACCGTGTTATATTCTTCCGCAGCGAAGGCGAGCCGGTAAGCAGTCTGATGACTCTGAGTGATCTTGAAGCTCGCTTGCCGGCCGACCGTTTTATGCGTGTACATCGCTCCTATATAGTCAACCTTGCTCGTATAGAAGTCGTGGAACGCAGCCGTATAGTCTTCGGGAAAACCTATATTCCCGTCTCTGATACTCGTCGTGAAGAGTTCCTCTCCCGCCTCCGGCCTGTCTGAACACTACGCCTTAGTCGGCTGTTAATTTTATAAATCTTATAAGTTTTATAAGTCCTATAAGTCTTATAAACTTCTCCTGTCTTAGCCCGTAACACGTGTCCAGAGGCCCCTCCAAGCGTACCTCCTGGTTCTGTGTGCGAGCTTCAGCTCGCTTCCAATAACTTCCACAATCCTTACTCTATGCCAGCTCCTGCTTCTACTCGCCAGCTTCCTGCCGGCAGTTACTTCATCTTTCTTGTTATCTATCTGGCTCTTCTCAGCGCTTTCGGCTCTTTCGTCAACGACATGTATCTCCCTACGCTGCCTGAAATGATGAAAAGCTTTGGCTGCTCCATTTCCACTGTGCAGTTAGGCCTTACCATGGGTATGGTAGGCCTCGGCGTAGGTGAAATCATATTAGGGCCGCTTAGTGACCGCTTCGGTCGTAAGCCAATACTTGTTTCTACACTTATAGTATTTTGTATAGGTGCGGCAGCCAGTGTCTACTCACCTACAATTCATGCCTTCCTATGGTGGCGTCTCATACAGGGTCTCGGTGCTTCCGGCGGCTATTTTCTTGCCCGTACTATACCCGCTGACCTCTATGCAGGACGCCAGTTAGCTAAAGTTATGGCACTTATAGGGGCTATCAACGGTTTCGCACCGGCTTCGGCACCCGTCATAGGCGGTCTGGTAGCCCGTTCGGTAGGTTGGCACGGTATCTTCTGGATTCTGTTCGGCTTCAGTACTTTGTTACTGCTACTATCACCGGCCCTCAAAGAGTCTCTGCCGAAAGCACGACGTGTCACAGGCCGGTTCGGGACCGCCTTCGTCAATTACGTGTCCCTCTGCCGTAACCATAAGTTTGTTATACACGTTATGCTTAAAGGTACAGCCTTAGGCGTACTGTTCGCTTATATCTCGGCTGCACCTTTTATAGTTCAGACACATTTCGGTTACTCACAGCTTGTATTCGGTATCATTATGGGGGTCAATGCCCTTTTCGTAGCGGGCGGAGCAATGACAGCCCTGAAATTCAAATACCTTAAACGCGCTGCTGTCTTCGGAGGCCGTGCTTTGATATGTGTAGCCGTAACGCAACTTATATGTTATTTCACAACCGATAACTTCTGGGTCTACGAGCTTCTCAATCTTCCAATGCTCGTGTGTCTGGGTATGCTATTCACAGTAGGTAACACCCTATCAATGAATGAAGGCCGTGACCACGCCGGTGATGCTTCAGCTCTCATCGGATTGTCAGGATATATCTTCGGCGCTATTGTCAGCCCGTTAGTCGGTTTAGGCAATGTCATGCACTCTCTCGGTATAGCTGTTGTGGTACTTGCCGTTATGGTTTTGGTATTTGCCCATGCATCACGCGAGTTACCTCCTGATCCGAATCAGCCCTGACCTTATGCAATTATTATCCAGTGTCAACATTAACACCTGACGCGGTGTTAATTATATTAGTATCCCCCGTTTTCTTCCGTAACAGGCCGGAGCGGGAGACCGTTTATAAAAACTGCTCTGCTATGACAAACGAAAAGAACATGAAACGGGTCATCATCGTAGGTGCCTCGTCCGGTCTCGGCTTAGGTGTGGCCGAGGCTCTCGCAAGCCGTGGTGTACCTGTAGGTCTGGCCGCACGCCACACTAAAGCTCTCGAAGCACTCAAAAAACTCTACCCTGACAAAATAGAGTATATGAGCATTGACGTCACCCACCACGGTGCCGGCAAATTGCTCAGTGAACTTATAGATAAAGTTGGCGGTATGGACATATACTTCCATGCTGCCGGTATAGCTAATCTCAACGAGCAGGAACTTGATCCTGAGAATGAGGCTGAAATAGTACGTACCAATGCCGAAGGTTTTGCCCGTATGCTCAGTGCTGCCTACAACTGGTTCCGCTCTCACGACAAGGCCGGTCAGATAGCAGCTATAACTTCTGTAGCCGGTACAAACGGTATAGGACATTTAGCTGCTTACAGTGCCTCAAAACGTTTTGACCAGACATATATGGTGGCTCTCGAACAGCTCTCAAACGACCAAAATGCCGGTATCGTCTTTACCGACATACGTCCGGGCTGGGTCAAGACTCCTCTGCTTAATCCGGACCAATCCTATCCTATGGAGATGACCGTGGCTGAAGTCGTACCACAGATTATCAAAGCCATTGTACGCCGTAAACGTGTTACTTACCTTAACTGGCGATGGACTCTACTTGCTGACGCATGGCGCTGTATTCCTGACAGCATCTGGACACGTATGAATCCTACTCTCTCCACACCTGTCACAACCGAGGCACCTGTGCCCGAACTCGACAAAGTCCTTGTATCGCCAGAAGAAACCGAAACATCTTCTGCCGAAACAACCACATCTGCCCCTGCAGCTGAGAAATAACAATTTAGGGAAAACCCTAAATTATAAACAGTCATACTCCCATGCGCTGTATTCTCTAAGAGAGAAGGTTATAAACTACCGTCTGCACAAAACTTAAAGTCAGCGAGATAAATGTTAAAAATGTTCGGTTTTTGTTCGGAATTTCAATTCCGAACAAAAACCGAACATTTTTAACAACTAAGAGGCTTATAAAAGTCCGTTATAACACGAACGTTCCTGCCTGTCGTAGCAATAGAAAGATAGAAATTTGATTTAGTATGTAAAACCACAACATTTTTCTGAAACAAGGCGATATAGAAAAAATTTTGTAATTTTGCATTCTTTAGAGTGTATTTACTCTTAATTTTTACCTTGGTCATGGTGTACAGATACGACTATTTAGTGATAGGTGGTGGCATAGCCGGCATGAGCTTCGCGCTCAAGGTTGCCGGAAAGGGCCACACAGTGGCAATCATAAGCAAGACCGAGCTTGACGAGGCCAATACCCGTTATGCCCAGGGAGGTGTGGCAAGCGTCACCAATCTGGAGGTCGACGACTTCGACAAACACATACACGACACAATGGTGGCCGGCGACTGGCTAAGCGATCCTGCTGCCGTCGCCAAAGTGGTGCGTGAAGCACCGGGACAGATACGCCAGCTTGTGGAATGGGGCGTAAATTTTGACCGCCGTGAGGACGGCACATTCGACCTCCACCGCGAAGGAGGGCATTCTGAATTCAGAATACTGCATCATGCCGACAACACAGGTGCCGAGATTCAGCGCGGTCTTGTGGAACAGATACGTTCTAACCCTTATATAGATATATTCGAAAATCACTTTGCTGTTGAGATAATAACACAGCATCATTTGGGCAAGGTTGTTACCCGACGTACACCTGACATAACATGTTACGGCGCATACGTACTTGATGAATTCAGCGGCCGTGTGGATACATTCCTTTCAAAAGTGACGCTTATGGCCACCGGAGGTGTAGGAGCAGTTTACACTACTACTACCAATCCTTTGATAGCCACTGGCGACGGAATAGCTATGGTCTATCGTGCAAAAGGCACAGTAAGTGATATGGAATTCATACAGTTCCACCCTACAGCTCTCTATCATCCGGGCGACCGGCCTTCGTATCTTATCACCGAAGCCATGCGCGGTTACGGTGCTGTGCTCCGCAACCTTGACGGCGAGGAGTTTATGCACAAGTATGACCCGCGTCTCTCGCTTGCTCCACGTGATATTGTAGCCCGTGCCATCGACTCGGAAATGAAACTGCACGGCACAGACCACGTCTATCTCGACGTTACCCACAAAGACCCGGAGGAAACACGCCGGCACTTCCCCAATATATACGAAAAGTGTCTCTCTATAGGTATAGACATTACACGTGATATGATACCGGTAGCTCCGGCAGCCCATTATCTCTGCGGCGGTATTAAGGTGGATCTCAATGGCGAGTCAAGTATACGTCGTCTCTATGCTGTGGGAGAATGTAGCTGTACAGGACTGCACGGAGGCAATCGTCTGGCAAGCAATTCTCTCATTGAGGCTGTGGTTTATGCTGATGCAGCCGCACGTCATGCCGAGAGTGTTATCGGCGGTTACGAACTGCGTCATGATGTACCCGAATGGAACGACGAAGGTACCGTTCATCCGGAGGAAATGGTGCTTATAAGTCAGTCGGAGAAGGAAGTAAATCAGATAATGGGCTACTATATAGGTATAGTACGCAGCGATCTGCGACTGAAACGTGCATGGAATCGCCTCGACATTCTCTATCAGGAAACTGAGCAACTGTTTAAAGCCAGCAAACCTTCGCGTGAACTTTGTGAGTTACGCAACATTATACACATAGGCTACCTCATTATGAGGCAAGCCATGGAGCGTAAGGAAAGTCGCGGACTGCATTATACCGTTGACTATCCTCACCCCGAACATACACATTAAAACAGATTCGCTTCACTATGAAAAAGACCCTCCTGACAGCCATAGCCGCTGTTGCCGTTATAGCCGCGGCTTACGCCAAGGCTCCCAAAAGCCACGATGCGGCTGTAAGCCGAGGACTGACCACATTCACTTCGCTGGTCAAACAGATGGAACTCAACTATGTTGATTCTATCGACGTGGAACAGAGCTTTAAGGCTGCTATCGAAGCTTTCCTTGCCAATACCGACCCCTATACAGAGTACTATGATTCCGACGAGCAGGAGGCCATACACAAGATGACCACCGGCGATCTCGGCTATGGCGGTATAGGCAGTTATCTGCTTCAGCGCGACAGCAGTACTTATATATCAGCTCCGATGGAGGGTGCGCCTGCCGCACGTGCAGGTCTGAAGGCAGGCGACAAACTGCTACGTGTCGATACTATAGATGTCTCAACGCGTGGTGTCGAAGGTGTCACTAAAGTGCTGCGCGGCGAACCGGGCACTACAGTAGAGGTAACGGTACAACGTCCTTTCGCTACCGACAGTATAATTACTTTCAGCATAGAGCGTGAGAAATTAGCTCAGCCCAGTGTACCTTACGCCGCAGTACTGCCCGACGGTACAGGTTATATACAACTCACATCATTTATCGACAAGTCGCCTGATGAAGTAGAGGCTGCTCTACGTAAGTTCAAGGAAGACCCGCGCTTCCGCAGTGTGGTACTCGACTTACGCGGTAACGGGGGCGGTCTACTCGAGAGTGCTGTCGATATAGTCGGCTTTTTCGTGCCGAAGGGTACAGAAGTACTGCATACAAAAGGACGTGGCAACCGCTCCGAAAGAACTTATAAGACTACCCGTACTCCCCTGCTGCCCGATATACCGTTAGCGGTACTTATCGACGGTGGGTCGGCCTCAGCTTCCGAGATTACAGCCGGCTCGCTGCAGGACCTTGACCGTGCCGTACTCGTAGGCAGCCGCAGTTTCGGAAAAGGCTTAGTTCAGAGTACACTGCAGATGCCATACGACGCTCTGCTCAAAGTTACCACAGCTAAATATTACATACCTTCGGGACGTCTGATACAGGCTATTGACTACTCACACCGTAATCCTGACGGTTCGGTAGGCCGTGTACCTGACTCACTGACCAACGTCTACAAAACACTGCATGGCCGCGAGGTACGCGACGGCGGAGGCCTCACACCAGATGTAGAGGTAGATTGGGAAAAACTCGACCGTCTTGTCTACAATATAGTACGCGATAACTGGGCGTTCGATTACGCTACACGCTATGCAGCCGAACACCAGTCAATACCGCCGGCCGAGGAATTTGAGATTACGGACGAGATTTTCGCTGACTTCAAGAAGAGTATAGATCCCGAACGCTTCAAGTACGACAAGGTATGTGAAGAAATGATGAAGGACCTGCGCGAGACAGCAGAACATGAAGGCTACCTCAACGACGAGACACGAGAACAGCTTGATGTTCTTGCGAAGCTTCTGACTCACAATCTTGATCATGACCTTGACCAGAAACGTCAGGCAATATCAACTTATCTCGGTGAAGAAATAGCTTCACGCTATTACTACGACCGGGGCAAGATAATACAGAGCCTCCGCAATGACCCCGGACTGGATAAAGCCCGCGAGATACTTAACTCACCCGAAGAAATGCAGCGTCTGCTGACGGGCAAAAGTAAAAAATAAACAGAATACATGCAGCTCAAAGAGGCAGACTCACTCTTCGCCACACCGGCACGTATCAAAGCGCTCTCAGCCATGCTCGACAGCGCTGCCACACAACACATAACTATCACAGGATTATCGGGCAGTGCTCCGGCCATGCTTTTCGCCGGACTACCGCGTCGTAAGAGCGGACCCTTTCTGCTTGTGGCAGATGATATGGAGACAGCCGGATACCTTTATCATGACCTATGTCAGATTGCCGGTGAGGGAGAAACAGCTATCTTTCCCAGCGGTTATCGGCGTGACATAAAATACGGCCAGATTGATGCGCCGTCGGTGATACTGCGTACTGAGGTACTCGACGCATGGCAGCACGACAAACGTCTGCGCTGGGTAGTAACATGTCCGGAGGCACTGGCTGAGAAAGTACCGTCGGCCGAAGAAGTCTCACGCGACACTGTACGTCTGCGTACGGCTGAACGTATACAGATGACTCAACTTGCTGCCAAGCTACGTGAATTAGGATTTACAGAGACTGACTATGTTTATGAACCGGGACAATTTGCAAAGCGCGGTTCGATATTCGATGTCTATTCTTACAGCAATGAGTTACCGTATCGTATCGACTTTTTTGACGATGAGATTGACTCGATACGTGTGTTCAATGTCGAAACACAGCTGAGTGAACGCAAGCTCGATGAGATTGCTGTCATGGGAGCGACACGTCCCGATGGCGACGGAGCCGTGTCTTTACTACATTTCATTGATGCTCGTACAGTCATACTGTGCCAATCGGCAGCCTGGCTGTTACAGCGTATCAAAGCTATAACTTCCGAGACACTGTCAGAAGCCGTAGCCATTACCGAGGAAGGCGACCGCAATGCTATGTCGAATGTAGTGGATTACGACAGTTTCACCGAACGTCTCGGCTCAATGAAGATGGTGCAATACGGTACTTCGGCAGATACCGTGTCACCTTATCATACCGATGCCTCAATGACCTTCGACTGTACACCGCAGGCATTATATCATAAAAATTTCGATATGATAGCGGAGTCATTCATCCGTCTGCTTGACGAAGGCTACCGTATCATGATACTCAGTGACTCGCCTTATCAGAACGAACGTCTGCGCAGTATCTTCGCCGACCGTGGCGACAATATAGATTTTACCCCGGTCGACCGCACGATACATGAGGGTTTCGCTGACAACGAACTAAAGGTCTGTTATTTTACCGACCATCAGATTTTTGACCGTTTCCACAAGTACAACCTGCGCAGTGATAAAGCTCGCAGTGGTAAACTTGCACTGAGTCTAAAGGAATTGGCACAGATCGAAATCGGAGATTATATCGTACATATCGACCACGGTATCGGACGTTTCGCAGGTCTTATCAAAACCGATGTAAACGGACGCCCGCAGGAAGTGATAAAGCTTGTCTATCAGAATGACGATATAATTCTGGTCAGTATACACGCTCTGCACAAACTGTCGAAATACCGTGGTAAGGAGGGTGTACCTCCAAAGGTCAATAAATTAGGCAGCGGTGCATGGAATCGTCTCAAAGAGAAAACCAAGACCAAACTCAAGGATATAGCCCGCGACCTTATAAAGCTCTATGCGGCACGGCGTGAGGAAAAGGGCTTCTCTTTTTCGCCTGATTCATATCTTCAGCATGAATTAGAGGCAAGTTTCATCTATGAAGATACACCCGACCAGATTAAGGCTACACAGGCGATAAAAGCTGATATGGAGTCAGCACGTCCGATGGACCGTCTTGTGTGCGGAGACGTAGGTTTCGGCAAAACCGAAATAGCCATACGTGCGGCATTCAAGGCAGCCGTTGACTCAAAACAGACCGCTGTGCTGGTACCGACTACAGTATTGGCCACGCAACATTACCACACTTTCAGCGAACGTCTTAAAGACCTGCCTGTACGTGTGGAATTTCTGTCACGTGCCCGTACTGCCAAAGAGACAAAACAGATTCTCGCAGATCTCGCCGCCGGTAAGATAGACATCATTATCGGCACTCATAAGCTGATTGGCAAAACAGTGAAATTTAAGGACCTCGGGCTGCTGATAGTAGACGAGGAACAGAAATTCGGAGTTGCTGTTAAGGAAAAACTGAAACAGATGAAGGTCAATGTCGATACCCTCACACTATCGGCCACACCTATTCCGCGCACACTGCAATTCTCGCTTATGGGAGCGCGTGACCTCAGTTCACTCAATACTCCGCCGGCCAACCGTCATCCTATAGTGACGACTGTCGCAGGTGCTGATGATGATATAATCGCAGAAGCAGTCAATTTCGAGCTGAGCCGTAACGGTCAGGTATTCTATATCTCCAATCGTATTGATAATCTTACCCGTATCGAAGAACAATTACGTCGTCTTGTGCCGGGCGTGCGTGTTGTGACTGCTCACGGTCAGATGCCTGCCGACCGTTTGGAAAAAGCTATCGAGGACTTCTCCAACCATGACTACGACGTGCTGTTGTCAACTACTATCGTTGAAAACGGTATCGACATGCCTAATGTCAATACCATCATCATCGACAATGCTCATCATTTCGGCCTTAGCGAACTGCATCAGCTTCGCGGCCGTGTAGGACGCAGCAGCCGTAAGGCATTCTGCTATATGTTGGTTCCTCCTGCCCTACCGTTAACCCCTGTGGCACGGCGACGTCTGCAGGCTATCGAAAGCTTCTCAGATCTCGGGTCGGGAATACATATCGCTATGCAGGACCTCGATATACGCGGTGCCGGTAATCTGTTAGGTGCCGAACAGAGCGGATTTATAGCCGACCTTGGCTACGAAACTTATCAGAAAATTTTGCGCGAGTCTGTCACCGAATTAAAAACAGAAGAATTCGGAGATACCTTTACCAATGTCAATGCCGGTAAAGAGGAGGAATTTACTGCCGATTGCACTATCGAAAGCGACCTCGAACTTCGTCTGCCGCCCGACTATGTGCCGCAGGAAAGCGAACGTATCAGCCTTTACCAGCAGCTTGACAACATGGAGCATCCGCAGCAGACGGAGGAATTCCGTACCCAGCTGCGTGACCGTTTCGGCTCTATACCCGACGTCACCGAAGAACTTATCAAAGTCGTACCCCTGCGTCTTGCCGCACGTCGGCTTGGTATTGAGCGGCTCGTCCTCAAAGGAGGCAAGATGCGTCTCTACTTCGTCAGTGACGACAACAAGGCCTATTATCGTTCACAGGCTTTCGGGCGTGTCCTCGCTTATCTCCGTGCTCATCCCCGCCGTTGCGAAATCCGCGAAGTCAACAACCGCCGTTCATTCCTTATTCACAAAGTTCCCACTGTCAGCATCGCACTCGACATACTCAACGAAATGGCTGATACCCCTCCGGCCTGACGCTAAGAATACATATAAACGGAATCCGAATAAACATCATTATTACGTTCAGATTATAATGTTGTTGGCTTTTTTTGCTAAATTTGCATACTTTACAATATGCCTATGACCTCACGCAATATACAGCCGGATCCCGTCGCGGAGGAAAGGCTCATTAATGAGGCTTTCCAAAACGTGCTCGATGCCTATCTTGCCAGCAATCACCGCAAGAAAGTCGATATAATAAAACGTGCTTTCCGCTTCGCCAAAGAAGCCCATAAGGGCGTCAGAAGGCGCAGCGGCGAGCCGTATATACTCCATCCAGTAGCTGTAGCCCAGATTGTAATCTCCGAACTGGGACTCGGTTCTACTTCTATATGTTCGGCTCTGCTGCACGATGTGATAGAAGATACGGAGTATACCCGTGAGGACATAGAGCATCACTTCGGTCCTAAGATAGCTTCGATAGTCGAAGGTATGACTAAAATATCAGGCGGTATATTCGGTGACAAGGCTTCGCTGCAGGCCGAGAATTTCCGTAAGCTTCTTCTTTCAATGTCTACGGACGTACGTGTGGTACTTGTCAAGATGGCTGACCGTCTGCACAACATGCGTACTCTCGGTTCTCTGCGTCCGGAGAAACAATACAAAATAGCCGGCGAAACACTTTACATCTATGCTCCGTTAGCTCACCGTCTCGGTCTCAGCAAAATCAAGACCGAACTAGAAGATCTCGCGTTCCGTTATGAGCATCCTCAGACCTACGCCGAAATAATGGCTAAAGTCACCGACACTGAAAGCGAACGTCAGGAGATAGTCGAGGAATTTGTAGCTCCGGTACGAAAACGTCTTGACGAAGCCGGTTTCAAATACGAAATCAAGGCTCGTGTAAAAAGTGCTTATTCTATCTTCAATAAGATGGAGAAGAAGAAAGTACCTTTCGAGGAGATATATGACATCTACGCCGTGCGCGTCATATTTGAAAACGACGATGACGAGCTCGAAAAACTAAGATGCTGGCAGATATATACCTATTTCACGGACGGTCATGCGGTACATCCCGACCGTCTGCGCGACTGGACCAGCACGCCTAAGGCTAACGGCTACCGTGCGCTTCATCTTACTGCTATGGGACCGCGAGGACGCTGGATAGAAGTACAGATACGCTCGCAGAAGATGAACGAAATAGCCGAACTCGGCTATGCAGCTCACTGGAAATATAAGACCGGACAGACCGACAGTGCTGAACTCGACAAGTGGATGAATACCATAAAGGATATTCTGGCTAATCCGGAACCAAATGCTATCGACTTTCTCGATACTATCAAGCTCAATCTTTTCTCGGCAGAAATATATGTGTTTACACCCAAAGGAGATCTGGTGAATCTCCCGGCCGGCTCAACGGTGCTTGATATGGCGTTTTCTATCCATACCGATTTGGGCTCACACTGCATAGCCGGCAAGCTGAACCATCGTCTCGTGCCTTTGTCGCATGTGCTTGGCAGCGGCGATCAGGTAGAAATCATAACCTCCGCTTCACAGACACCACAGGAAGAATGGATAAAGTTCTGCCACACCGCCAAGGCCCAAAGCAGGATACGCTCGCTGTTGCGTAAGAACCGTAGGTCACTGGCAGAACGCGGACGTCTGCTTATCGAAGAGACACTCGGCCGTGAGGGTATCGATCCTTCGCAGCATATCATAGCGCGTATGGTAAACCACTACGGTCTGACGACTCCCGAGGAACTGTATATAAAGCTTGCACAGGAGGAAATATCCCTGTCTGCCAAGGAACTTAAGGAGCTTAATAAGAAACGCTCATCGCTTCTGTCCAAGATTCTGCGTAATCCTTTCTCATCGTCATCACGTACTGAAACCACATCAGCTACCGAACCTGTACAGCCCATTGACCGCAAAAAGGTATTTGTACTCCACCCGGAGAACCCCAATTACCGTCTGGATACATGCTGCTCTCCGTTACCGGGCGATGATGTATTAGGTTTCGTAGATGAAGATGAGACCGTAGTGGTACATAAGGTAAGTTGTCCGGCAGCCATGCGGCTCAAGAGTTCGTTCGGCACCCGGCTTGTTGCCACCCGCTGGGAAGGACATGCCGACCGTTTCATTGCCGACATTGAGATAGACGGTATTGACCGCCACGGTATCCTCGGCGAGATAACCACTCTTCTTTCTTCGGACTTAGGTATCAACATACGTCAGCTAAATATAACAGCTCGTCAGGAACTGTTTCACTGTGACCTTAAAGTGCAGATAGACACTGCCGAGACTGTAGAACATATATGTCAGGCTCTGCGACGCATAAAGGGTATCAAGTTTGCCAAGCGTACCACCTGATAAATCATAACAGAACTCCAATCACTCACAATAGTTAGCATCACAGCGCATGAAAACCACTTTCTTCAGCCGTCTCAACCTCATACGCATAGCCATCATGCTGGCTTCGATAGCCATCATCATGCTCATAGTACCGCGTACCGACCATCAGTCTTATTCGTACGAGGCCGGCCAACCGTGGAAATATCCTTTGCTTACAGCCGATTTCGACATGCCCATACTGCGCGATTCCGCTTCAGCCAGAGCTATGCGTGACAGTATTGACCGTGCTTTCGTGCCTTTTGTAAAACGTGAGGTCAACATCGCAAATTCGAATACCGACCGTTTCGACAATGCCATGCGCAACATAGCTTCGCCACATGACGCCCAGTTACTCACTCTGCTGCTGCGTAAGGTTTACCAGACCGGTATGGTAGAGCCTGAAGTTTATGAGGCTCTGAAACGTAGTGATAATAAACGTCTGAGGGTGTCACAGTCGGAGAACGGCGGTACGTCGGTTATAAATATCGACGCTTCCGAAATGCTGTCGCCGGCTAAAGCGTTCGCAATGATTGATTCGGTATATGCCGCCACTATGAATTCCACCAATACAGCACATCTTGGTCCGGAAGTGGTAAAAGCGCTTAATATCTGTCTGGTACCTAACATAGTACTCGACACGGCAGCTGATACAAAATACCGCAATCAGGAATACCTGAATGCCAACGGCGCTCTTGGGCTTATCAAGAAAGGACAACGTATAGTTGACCGTGGTGAAATCATAACTCCGCAGATATTCACCAACCTCAACACATATCAGGAGATGCAGAAGCGTAATCAGAGTACAACCACTTCACATACCTATTTCTTTGTGGGACAGTCACTCTACGTTCTTATCTGTCTGCTGATGCTATACATGTTCCTGTTCAATTACAGGCAGTCATTCTTCAATGACCTACGTAAGATGCTGTTCCTCATGACGTTCATCACTTTCTTTGTAGTGTTTGCAGTAGTGATGTTCGAATTCTTTGCCAACGGTCTCTTCCTTGTTCCTTTTGCTGCGGTACCGATTACGATAATGGTATTCTTTGACGCCCGTACAGCTATATTCAGTCTTATAACTACTGTACTTATAGTAGCACTGATTGCTACCTTCCAGTTTCAGTTTATCTTTCTTGAACTGTGTGTGGGTCTGGTGTCTACATTCAGCATACGTCAGTTATCACGACGCTCACAACTGCTCCGTACAGCAATGTTCTCGTTAATAACATACGTGATATGTTATCTGACGCTATGTATCACTATTGAGGGTAATCTGAGTGGCTTTTCATGGCGTATTATAGGTATCTTCGCCATTAATAGTGTGGTTTTATCATTTGCTTATATTCTGATTCTTGTAATGGAGAAAATCTTCGGATTCACCTCAACCGTTACTCTTGTAGAACTTTCTGATATTAATAATCCGGTGCTGAGACGTCTTGCAGAAGAGGCACCCGGTACCTTCCAGCACTCCATGCAGGTTTCGACTTTGGCCACTGAGGCAGCGCGCGCTATAGGAGCCAATACCACGCTTGTACGTACAGGTGCTCTCTATCATGATATAGGCAAAGTGGAAAGCCCTGTATTTTTCACCGAGAATCAGCATGGTGTCAATCCTCATGCCGGCCTTAATCCTGAGACAAGCGCACAGAAAATAATCTCGCACGTCACCGGCGGTCTTGCGTTGGCGGCACGTGAGAAACTGCCTACTGTGATTAAGAGTTTCATATCAGAGCACCATGGCCAGGGACTGACCAAATATTTCTATAATACAGCCGTTAATGAAAATCCGGGCAAAAATATAGATAAGTCGCTTTTCCAATATCCCGGACCTAATCCACAAAGCCGCGAGACAGCAATTCTTATGATGGCCGATTGTGTCGAAGCTGCCTCACGCAGCCTTTCCGATTATTCACCTCGCTCTATAAACTCGCTGGTCGATAAAATTATCGATTCTCTCGTAGCCGACGGTATGTTCAACGAAGCGCCTATATCACTTAGAGATATAAATACTGTTAAGGAGACTTTCAAAAAACGTCTGGCTACAATATATCACTCACGTATAGCTTACCCTGATCTGAAACGCGGTACTGCCCCGGCTGTAGCTAAAACCGAACCGGTAGCTCCGGTTAAAGACGAGACACAAACTGTAAAATCTGACACTACGGCAAAACAGGAAACATCATCGGCCGGTACGGAAACCCCGTCTCCTGAATCGCCGGCCATGATTGACCCCGAGGCGCCCATTCCACCTGTACCCGGAGCTGAGAATCCGAAGGCTTCCGACAGCATAACAGAGTCTTAAGATACTATTGACAGCTGACTCCGAGAGTATTCAGGCTGTACGGCTTGATACAACGAAAATAAATTACTTTTTTGTCACTCCCTTATTAATATTTTAGCCCTCCAATGTGTTAAAACTATATATAAAATAGGAGTGTCATGTATATAGTACTTATCATACTCGGTTGTCTGCTGTGGCTCGGGGCCATTTATACCCTATCGTCACGCATCGTATTGTCAGCGCCTCTGTCGTTTCTGGGCTTGCTCTGTATCAGTCTGGCACGACGCGACGGTGTTGACCTGTTACCACTCAACTCAACGTTACTGATAGGCTGGCTCTGCATGACTCTCGTAGTGACGGCACTCACAGCCATGCAGCCTGCTGCGGTAGCGGCACAGCGTCGTGGTATGGGCTACATCACTGCCGGTGCATTAGCCGGTATGGCTGTAGGTCTGCTCGGTGTATCGATGACCGGGTCGCTCGCTCTGCGTTATGCCATAATGGTAGTAGGTACGGTAGCCGGAGTCTTTTTAGGCTTCCTGCTCTATACCCGCACACCGCAGGGTGCACCTGTCAGCCTGTCGTCAGGCAACTTTTTCAGTTATCTTCTCGCCAAGGGTTTCCCGGCTGCCATCACCGTCATGCAGCTCGGTGTGGTGCTGGTCATAGCCTTGGCTCTTTATAATATCGCCCCGCAATGACTTTCAGTTTTTTCAGACAGCATATAGCCCGCATAACGGGTATAATCATAATAGTCGGCGCACTTCTGCTGCCGGCAGTAGCACGCAGCCAGCAACAGGCTGCCGACAACAAACGTAAGATTAAGGTAGAGAGTCCTGACCTTGAGAATATACGCACGCAGACTCTCGACCCCCAGAGCCGTTTTTACTTCCCGAAACTCATGGCCAAGTATAACCGCAACGATACCACTATGACCAACGAAGAGTATCGTTATCTCTACTTAGGCTACATGTTTCAGGAAGATTATGACCCCTACCGTGTTTCGCCATACGCGAATGTCACAGACCCTCTGCGTCTCAAAGCAACTCATACAAAAGAAGAAATTGACACCATACGTAAGTATGCCGAACTGACACTGCGTGATAACCCGTTTGATTTGCGTCAGATGTCTTTTCTTGTACATGTGCTGAAGGAAAAGCGCAAGGATATGAGTGCCAAGATATGGGAATACCGTCTCGAACATCTGTTAGGCGCTATCAAGAGTACCGGCACAGGCGAAGATGTTGATAACGCATGGTATGTTATATATCCTATGCACGAGTATGATATGATAGACGTGCTTGGATACCGGGCTACCGATGCAGATTTTATAGAGCCCGGATTCGACTATCTGACTGTAGAAGCAGACGAAGCCACTGCCCGCCGCCTGCGTGATAAAGTAGCTAAAGGATTTTATTTTAACGTACAGATACCGCAGCAGCAATATCAGCTCAAACATCCCGAGGGGTCTGACGAAGACAATACCGCTGACGATATGCCGGCAGCCGACCCTGATGATGAGGAAATCATTGAGGAAGACGATATTGAAGCAGCGGAATGACCCGTAACACCCTCTGAGGTGTTATTATTATAGAAATAATAAATACTGAATTTTATGAGCAACGACGTAAAGAAAGAAAATACAGAGCTCGAGGTTGTAGGCCCGGGCAAATTTGTAGCATACAGTTATAAACTTTCGGAAGTAGACCCTGCTACGGGTGAGGTTAAGGAAGAACTCTTTGAAGCCACTCCCGAACAACCCGATGTTATGGTCTACGGTGTAAGTCATGAAATTGTACCCGGACTTGTAGCTGCGATGAAAGACCTTAGCAAAGGCAGTCGCTTCGAGACAGTCCTTCCTCCGGAGGCTGCTTTCGGACCGCGTTTCGATGATAATGTACTCGAACTCGACAAGTCTATATTCAGTCGCGAAGACGGCACCATGGCTGAAGAAGTTAAAGTCGGTGCCATGCTGCCTATGATGACACAGGAAGGCTACCGTATCATGGGCCGCGTGCTCGAAGTGGGCGACAAAGTGAAAATGGACTTTAACCACCCCTTTGCCGGCAAGACCGTAAAATATGAAGGCGAAATAGTCGAAGTACGCGACGCCACACCCGAAGAGCTTCAGCCCGTTCACGGCTGCGGCGGCTGTGGCTGCGACCACGGCTCCTCATGCAACGACTGCGAATCCGGCGCCTGCGGCGACGGCTGTGGCGATCACGACCACCACGACCACGAAGGCGGCTGCTGCGGCCACTGCCACTAAGCCGCTTTCACCCCCATCCAGAATTGCACAATGTGCAATTCCTAATGCACAATGTATAATGCATTATGCATTGTTCATTAGGCATTGCACATTATACCTAATGTATTCTGATATAGAATAATAAAAAACGGTCAGACCTTTCCGCTTACCACCGGTATCAGAAAGGCCTGACCGCTTATTCATCAAAATCACCTACCCTCATCCGCTCACCCCGGCCGCCACAAAAGCCCGCGAAAAAGATTACCTGTGCGAAGCCGCTCACCTCGTCCAGTATAAAGGCAAAGGCTCGCAAAAAATTACCCGTGCGAAGCTAGTTCCCGTTCGGAGCTCTGCTCCGATTCAATCGTCCCATGCTTAGCCCCCTCCTTTCCCCTACCATCTTTGCGCTGCCACTCTACATCACAGACACCCCAACTGTGCCACTATATTCAGCCCTCCGTAGTCAACATTCGCAAACTGATAAAACGCTTCTAACATGGAACAAGAAATAATTGATAAACTACAGGCATATTTCTCCAAACAACCGGTGTCAAAAGCATGGTTATTTGGTTCAAGATCACGTGGTGATTACCGTGATGACAGCGACTACGATATTATGGTCTCATTTGACCCTAATGTCGGTCTATTCAAGTATGCTTCCATAGTTTCAGAGCTTGAAGGCTTACTGAAACGAGGAGTAGATTTAGTGACCGAGACAGCTCTTTTCCCTTGGGTAAAAGATAGTGTCAATCGTGAAAAAGTACTTATATATGAAAGAAGAGCCTATAGTTACAAGATACTGAAATACGGATATGCCTGATTTCCTTAAGGAAATCAGGCATATCCGTATTTCAGTATCTTGTAACTATTAATGTTCCTCAGCTAAACTATCAACAAAGCAGACAAACCGACACTTTTATCTTATCCACATACAGCCTTAGTCAACGCCACATGACTTCCAGCTATACATAAATAAGATATCCACATCGGTTGTCCGCAATATTAAATAGCCTATCAAACATTTTTTAATTATTCTGCTCAGTTTTGTCAGCTGAAGTGCGGTGAATATTATCGTGTTTAAGTCGTATATGAGTTATATCATAATAAATATGATCGCCCTCGTTATCATAGAGGTCAAGGTCGGCACTGTCGTTGCTCCGCCAGTCGGTACGGCTCCACAGATACAGGAAGCCGCTCACCGCCGCAGTCAGACCGAGTGTTATGAGAAGAGTAAGGTTATTCATAATTCTGTTTTATTCCTTTTTATCAAGAGCTTCGTACTTGCTGTGCTGGCTGCGGAACTCCGGTACCATTGCTTTCATAGCAGCTACGATAGCCATGTCGTCACCCGTGTCACACAGTGTGACCATAGCCTTAATGTCACCGGCCACTTCCTTATAGTCGTACTCGCGTACCTTCGCTATCTTTATCTTCGGATGGAATGTCGGCACCGTTATCTCCTTATCGTTGAGCACCTCCTCGTACAGCTTCTCGCCGTCACGCAGACCCGTGTACTTTA